>CAZFSW010000100.1:0-5201 GCA_964521655.1 uncultured Dorea sp. | reverse complement strand
TATAGTTGTCGCAGAAATCGTCTACGATGTCCTCTATGTATAATTTGGAAGCCCCAGACAGCTTCGCCCGCTCCTCCAGCCCGTCCAGCTCCTCGCCCTGCCCGCAGTTTACGCAGCAGCAGATCACCTCATAATCAAAATTTTCCTTTAGCCACGGGATGATTGCCGTCGTGTCAAGCCCTCCCGAATATGCCAGTACAACTTTTTCTTTCATGTTCCGATTCCTCCTACTTTATTTAACCGCAAGCACTACTATACACCATAATTTATAAATATGCAAGAAAAATTTTAGAATATACATAAAAATGCATAAAATCTTACATCTGAAATATGATCCCTATCACTGCTCCCGCAAGAATCCAGAAGAGCGGGTGGATTTTTTTGAGCTTTTTTACCTGCAGGAGCAGGAAAGCGCCCAGGCAGACAATGACGCTCGTATAGTCAATGCGTATGACGCCGCCTGACACGGAGATGAGCGCGATCTTCAGAAGCTCCCACACGGCGTAGCCGATGAGTGCCGCCACAGCGGGGCGGATGCCGTAGAACACAGCTTTCACGGTCGGGTTTTCACTGAAATTTTCCAAAAATTTGGCGATGACGATGATAATGATTAATGCCGGGGCGGTCAAGGACAGGGTCGCTACAATGGCGCCGGGGACGCCGGCGGCATTGTAGCCCGCGTAGGTCGCCATGTTGATCCCCACCGGACCGGGCGTGCTCTCGCTGATTGCGACCATATTCGCGAGGTCGCTCGCCGTGTACCAGTCATATTTTGTGGTGAGGTCCATAAGGAACGGCAGCGTCGCCATGCCGCCGCCGATGGAGAAGAGGCCGATTTTGAAAAATTCAAATGCTAATGTCAGGTAGATCATACCGATTTCGCCCCTTTGATCTTTTTTGCGGCTACGCCGACAAGTGCCGCAAGGACGATGATGATCGCCGTCGGCATAGGGGTAAAGCACGCGAGGATGAACCCGCCCACGAAAAGCACGGCCCCCAGCTTGTCAACGATGCCCTTTTTCGCCATTGTAAGCACGGTATTCAGCATGAGCGCGCACACGACGACGCGGATTCCGGCGAGCGCGTGCAGGACGATGGGCAGATGAATAAAACTTTTCAGGATGGACGCCACCAGGCAGATGATAATCAGGGATGGGGACACAATGCCGAGCGTCGCCGCTACTCCCCCGATGAAGCCCGCCTGCTTGTACCCCACATAAGTTGCAGTATTTACGGCGATAACCCCTGGCGTGCATTGGCCGATGGCGTACATATCGAGGATTTCCTCCTCCGTACACCACTTGCGGCCGTCCACGACCTCGCGCTGCAGCATGGGAAGCATCGCAAGCCCTCCGCCGAAGGTCAGCCCCCCGATCCTAAAAAAGCTGATATATAATTCGCCTAATTTCTTTACATTCATAGATCAGTCCACCCTTTTTGCCCATATGGGCCTGTCCTTCTATTGCTTATAGGAAACGGCAGTTTCCTGCCGGACTGGAAACATTTACAGCAAATCCGCCATGATCCTGGCATACACTTCCTGATTTTTCTTCTGCCAGTTGCTGGCGATGGCCTCCGCCTCCGCCTCGTCCGGAACGGTCAGGTGCAGTTCAACCAGAGGCGCGTTCTGCTCGGTCACCTGGCAGGAAACGAGGTAGTCCCCCTTCGGTGTGCGCTGGTAATCCGCTTTGACGGAGGATTCATTTTTAAGCTCATATTTTTTCTGCTTTAAAAATGAAACAATATTCTTGCGGATATCGGGAGAAATCTCATTTTTGAAGAAATCTACTGTCTCTGCGCCCTCTTCCGTCAGATGATAGTAAGTGCGGCTGTGCGTGGTTTCTTCTGTGACAAGCCCCGTCTCGGCAAGCCCGGAAAGCGTCTGCTGCAGGCGGAAATAGGTCATGTATTCCCCGTTCAGCGCGAAGTCGCTGATCTGCGAGGTGGTTAAGGGGAAATCTACTTTGCTTAGCATATATAGGATGATTAGTTTATACAGTCTGAATACTTCTTCCATGAATTTAATTTTTCCCTATAATTTCCATAAATTCCCGCATATTTTTAGCGGTGTCGCCAGAGAACACAGCCGAACCGGCAACGAGGACGTCTGCCCCAGCCTCCAGGAACAGGTGCGCATTGTTAAGCGTCACGCCTCCGTCCACTTGGATGTTCACGGAAAGCTTCCGCTCCTTCAATATTTTCCGGAGCTCCCTTACCTTGTCTAATGTGTAGGGAATCAGACGTTGTCCGCCGAAGCCGGGATTGACGGTCATGATGAGCACCATGTCAATCTGCCCTAAGATACAGTCCAAAGCGGCGACAGGTGTTGCGGGGTTGATAGCTACGCCTGCTTTCAGCCCGGCCTCGCGTATCTGCGCGACCGTCCGGTCCAGATGGCGGCAGGCTTCCTGATGTACCGTGATGATGTCTGCCCCGGCCTCCTTGATGGCTTCGATGTAGCGCCCCGGCTCCTCCACCATCAGGTGGGCGTCAAATACAAGCCCGGTCAGCCTGCGGATGGATGCGATGACTGGCATCCCGAAGGAAATGCTGGGGACAAATGCGCCGTCCATCACGTCCAGATGCAGATATTCTGCCCCTTCTTCTTCTACGATGCGAATTTCCCGTTCCAGATTTGAAAAGTCGGCTCCCAAAAGGGAAGGCGCCAGTATGCTCATGACACGGCCTCCCCCTTTGCATTGATCTGCAGAAGCTTGGCTTTCAGCTCCTGTTCCATTTTTTGGATTTCCTGCTCCGCCTCCGCACGCTTCTTCCGTCCCTCCTGTTGGATCTGCATAACTTCATCTAAGGTCGTGATGAGTGATTCGTTGGTGTGCTTCAGCGTCTCCATCTCTACGGTCCCCCGCTCGGACTCCTTTGCCGTCTCCACGGTTGCCATCTTGAGCTTGTCCGCGTTCCGTCTGAGAAGCTCATTGGTCATGTCGGTCACTTCCCGCTGTGCCTCCGCCGCCTGGGAGGAATGCTCCACGCCAAGCGCGAGCACCATCTGGCTTTTCCACAGAGGGATGGTATTTACAATCGTAGATTGGATTTTTTCTACCATAAGCGTGTCGTTGCTCTGGACAAGCCGGATCTGCGGGGCAGTCTGCATGGAAATGGTTCTGGTCAGGTCCAGGTCGTGCAGCTTCTTTTCAAAGCGGTCGCACATGGAAGCCAGGTCCCGCGCCGCCTGCGCGTCCTCGGCGGCTCCGCTCTGCTCTGCTTTCTGCAGCAGATCAGGCAGTTCCTTGTCCCGGATTTGGGCCAGTTTCTTCTTCCCGGCAAGGATATACATGGAAAGCTCCTTGAAATATTTCAGGTTCAGCTCATACATTTTATCCAGGAGCGCGATGTCTTTGAGGAGAAGCACCTGATGATTTTCGAGCGCTTTGCAGATCTGGTTTACATTGGTCTCTGCCTTCGCGTATTTGGCTTTCATGGCCTGTAACCTATTGGAGCTCTTTTTAAAGATCCCGAGAAAGCCCTTGTCCTCCTCCTCGTCAAAGTCCCGCAGCTCCTTCACCACGTCCGTGAGCATATCGCCGATTTCGCCCAGATCCTTTGTCCGCACATTGTCGAGCGCCGTCTCGGAAAAATCCGCCATCTTCTTTTGCGCCCCCGCGCCGTACTGCAGGATAGAGGTAGAATTTGTCAGATCGATCTGTTTGGCGTAATTGTCAACCTCCCGCCGTTCTTCCTCCGACAGGATGCTGTCGTCAAAGGCTACCGCTTCTTTTTTTTCTTCTAATACAATGTCTGTCATCCGGCAGTCCCTCCTGTTTCTTTTTTATATTCCTCTTTCTTGAATCTCTTGGATCGCTTCAGGTCTGGTTTCCGCTGTCTGCGGTGCTGGAGATCTGGCGCAGCGTCAGCTTGCTGTGGAGTTGTCGATCTCATTCCCGGTAAGCCCTTCCTGCGTGAGCATAGTCTGCAGCACGGAAATATCTGTGGAAACGTCCCACGCCGTATTCTGGAATAAATTGTCCAGAAGCTTCTCAAATGCCGCGCTGAGCGTGTCGAGCGTCGCTTCGATCTCCGCTTTGGACGAGCGGATATTTTCTCCGTCTACCGGCTGGGAGTCCAGCTCTTCATAAGCCTTTAGGAGCTTGATGGTCGTCGGCAGGTAGTATTCCATGAGTTTTCCGATATCGTCTACGGAATCCGGGTCCTGCTCTACTCTGTCAAAAATCCGGTCTACCACCAGCTCAATGCGGGAAATTTTGTCCGAGATTTCGATGCCGGGGATGGCATCGTTACAGGCGCGGATCTGCCGGAGATAATCGTCCCCTGCGTCAATGACCCGCCGCACTTCGGGGGACAGGTGGGAGCGCTTCTCATCTGCCTCTGCAGCCTGCGCTCTTTTCTGCGCGTCCTCGGCTTCCTGGCGCTGCCTGTCATCCTCGATCTTGAGGTACTGGTCATACATCCTGCGGCTGGTGATCAGGCATGTCCGCTGCCTGTCCAGATGGCCCTGCAAGAACCAGCCGCCCGCAATCATTTTCTCCAGATCCTTTGCCACATATTTGATATCCTTGTGCGTCTTGTCGGCGAACTCGCGGATATTGCAGTATTCCCGCTGGCCCAGTATCTTAAGGTAGGACTGGAAGCGCTTCGCGCGCCCGCATATGCCGACGCCGCACGCGCCCATCACATAGCCGCCAGCCATGAGCACGCCAAAGACGGAGAAGCCGATGATCTTCGGGACGCTCATAGCGCCGGACAGAAGGGCTATCGTCAGCAGTGGGACAAGAATCGCCGTAAATATGCCACCCAGTGTAAAGCCCGCCGCCGCGAGCACGATGCCGCCAACCTTCGCACCGGTGGGCTTGCGGTATAGCGGCGGGGTGTATTGGGGCGGGGAAACCTGTCCTTTCGCGCGGGAAGCATCCTGAACCGGGGCGTCGTAAGGCGCACGGCTTCTGGAGTTCTTGCTCTGATTCTGCCCCCAACTCTTCATATTTTGCGCGATGCTGCCCGCCGCAGTATTCAGCGTCTCTGAAATTGTCTGGCTTAATTTGCGGAAATCCTGGGAATCAATTGCGTCCTGCACCGTTCTCTGAACCTCATCCCCGAATTTTTCCCAGTCCTGACTTATCATTTTATCCTCCGAACTATGGCTGTATCCTCGCCAAGTGTTCATAGTATACCATAAACACCAGGCTCGTGGAAGACCTCGCCAGGTGTTTAGGTATGCATTCTCA
>CAZFSW010000099.1:1917-5203 GCA_964521655.1 uncultured Dorea sp. | reverse complement strand
GCCTGCGGGACGATCTCTACCCCATACACCTTCTTTGCCTTTCTTGCCAGGAACAGCGAGATAGTCCCGATCCCGCAGTACAGGTCCCACACTGTCTCCTGTCCGGTGAGCCCCGCATATTCCAGCGCCCGGGCATACAGTTTCTCCGTCTGGACCGGATTTACCTGATAAAAGGAAAGCGGCGATATCTGGTATTTCACATCGCCGATATCATCTGTGATATAACCTTTTCCCCAGAGAATGCGCACTTCCGGGCCGAGGATCACATTCGTCCTTTCTCTGTTGACGCAAAGCGAGATACTGGCCATTCCTGGGATCCGCGCAAGCTTGCGGGCAAGCTCTTCCCCGTAAGGAAGCTCCGTGCCGTTAAGCACAAGGCAGACCATGATCTCCCTTGTGCGGAAGCCATAACGGATAAGCACATGACGCACCAGCCCGGTATGCGTTGTCTCATCATACGCAGGGATGCCGCGCGCTTTCATAAATGCGAGGACAGTCTCCAAAATGTCTTGATTGACAGGAACGCCAAGCGCACAGTCTGTATTGGGGATGATGCTGTGCGTCCTTCCCGCGTAGAAGCCCGCGACTATAGTTCCATTTTTATCTGTGCCGATCGGAAACTGCGCCTTATTCCGGTAATGGAACGGCTCTTCCATTCCTATGATGGGTTCCATGACCCTGTCAAGCAGATCTTCCGGCACGCCCCCGATCCGTATCAGGCTGTCCCTCACCTTTTTTGCCTTGAACTCTAATTGTTTTTCATAGCACAGCTCTTGAATCTGGCACCCTCCGCACTGCCTTGCATATTTACATTTCGGCGCGACCCGGTACAAAGAAGGGGTGGAAAGCTTCATCAGCCGCGCATAGCCGTAGCTTTTTTTTGCTTTCGTAACTTTGGCTTCTACCACATCGCCGATTACCGCATCTTTAACAAATAAGGTATAGCCGTCAACTTTGCCTATACCTTCTCCATTCACTCCCATATCTTCAATTGTCACAGTAACCACATCGTTTTTCTGCATCCTCTGCTCCTATCCACATCATCGGCCTCCGCTTCGTTCTTGCCGCCCACATGCGCTCCCCCCGCTCCTGCCAAAGATGAAAATCCTCCACACAGTCAGAAGCGCCCCTCCGAAATCACAGAATCGAATAGCCGGAAATGCTTTCTTCTAGCCCTTCGACGTTCTCCGCAGATTCGTCTCGAACAGCCGGTTATAACCCAGCCAGTCCGTGGTATTCTTATTTTTGAATATTTCCGTGAGCGTCTGCATCTTCGCGTCTGCACAGTCAGCGAAATTCAGCGCGAACGCTTCGGCAAGCGCCGGTTTTTTTGGCGAGCCGAACTCAAGCTCTCCGTGGTGGGCGAGGATACAGTGCTTCAGCTCACTGGCAAGCTTTGGGGGAAAATCCGGTATCCCGCGCACCGCGTCGTCAATCATCTCGACCCCGATCACGATATGTCCCAGAAGCTGCCCATCGTCCGTGTAGTCATTTTCCGGGAAAGCGGACAGTTCCCGGATCTTGCCGATGTCGTGGCAGACAGCGGCGGCGTATAAAAGGTCGCGGTTCAGGATGGGGTACGCCCCCGCCATATATTCGCAGAATTTCACCACGCTCAACGTATGCTCCAGAAGGCCTCCGGAGAATCCGTGGTGTACGCTCTTTGCCGCAGAGTGTGTCTTGAATTTCTCGATAAACGCCTTATCATGTACAAAATAATATTCCACCGCCTGTTTCAGATATGGGTTTTGGATCTGGGCGATATAGCCCAAAAGCTCCTCATACATATGTTCCGTATTTTTCTCGGTCGTCGGCATATAGTCCGCCGTAATATATTCGTCCTTCTGCGCCTTGCGGATCTGCTTGATATTTAGCTGGAGGTTATTATTATAGCTCGTGACCTCCCCGTAGACCTCTATAAAATCCATCTCGTCATAGTCCGCAATCCCGCTGGAATTGGGATCCCACACCTTCCCGTCGAGTGTTCCTGTCTTGTCCTGGAGAATCAGGCTGTCATAGGGCTTGTGATTCCTGGTCTCCGCAGAACGCCGCCCCCTGCACAGGTAAATATTCCGGATCGTCTCCCCCGCAACAAGCGTATTGATATACCTCATGTCTGTCTATTCCTCCTATTTCTTTGCCCCTACTGTGACTTCAAAATCAATATCTACATATTCGCCGCCCGTGCCCTGCCGCCTTCCTTTGAGGGAGAGGGCGTTTCCATTTTCCTTCTGCATCAGGAGCACATGGTAATCGGTGACCCCCGCGACCTGCGTGCCGTCAACCGCTGTGATGATGTCGCCGTTTTGGATTCCCGCAGCCATCGCCGGGGAGTCCGCCTCCACCTTCTTCACATAGACCCCCACCGGAAGCCCCTGGCCCTGCATATCCTCTGTCACGTCCGTGCCGTAGATGCCGGTATACGGCACTGTTTCCCCATTTGAAAGAAATTCAATAATCTCCTTCACGCCGGATATCCCGTACCCTGCAATCTGATTCCTGCTTTCTTCCTCCTGAAGCGTCTGGTTGACAAGTCCGATCACCTCGCCCCGGATATTCACGATTACCCCGCTTGCGTCCGCAGAGCCCGCAATGTCCGTATAGACCACCTCATACTGGCCGTCCGGGAAATTCATGAATGTCCGGTCCGCCGACACGACTCCATAGGTATACGTATTTTCATACCCGTAAGGCTTTCCGTGTACGATTACCGTATCCCCCGTATTGACCAGATTAGAATTGCCCAGAACCGCCTTGTCGATCTTGGTCCATGTATCCTCCGTTATCTCCGCGCGGGATACTGCGTAAACCGCAAGCCCAAGATTGCCGTCGCGGGCTTTCTCCGCCGCCTCATAGCTGTCCCCGCCCGCAAACGTCACATGGAGGCGATCCACATTTTTTGCCGGGCACACATTTCCGAGAATCAGAAGCTCCTGCCCGTTATCTGCGGCAATAATTCCCGACACCGTATGCCCCGCGTCATTTATTTCCTTCGTCCAGTCTTCCGCATCCGCGCTTCCGGTGATTTCTACAACACACTTTGCTGATTCCTTCGCGGCCTCTTTTAAGGACTGGAGCATCTGCCGGTAGCTCTCCGCATCAGGGACAGCCTTCTCCTCCTGCGGCTGTTCTTCCCCCGCCGCCTCCTCTTCGCCATCTTCCTCATCCTGCGGGATCGTGATCTCCTCCGGGGCGTCTGCGAACTTCTCTTTTGCCCACGGCCGCAGCGCATAAAAGCTGATACAGGCGACTATTCCGAAAACGAAGCCGAACCCCACTGTGCGCA
>CAZFSW010000099.1:0-1817 GCA_964521655.1 uncultured Dorea sp. | reverse complement strand
CCGCTGACCGATATCGGGCAGATCAGAAATGCGCAGGAGGAGACCGCCGCCGCATTTACACGAATTGTCAGGAAAGGGCGCCCCTCCTTCGGAAATGTACGCCCTGTCGGCGATTCCCTGCGCCGCCTGGAAATCGGCGGGACTCTGGGAAGCGGGGAGCTGCTGCGCATCTGTATGCTGTTGGAAAACGCAGCGCGTGTAAAATCCTACGGGCGGCATGAGAACACGGATGACGCCTGCGACTGCCTTGACGCTTATTTTTCCCAGCTTGCGCCGGCCGCGCCGCTCACGGCAGAGATCCGACGCTGCATTCCGGAGGAGGACGAGATCAGCGATGACGCCAGCCAGGGCTTAAAGCATATCCGGCGTCAGATCAGCCAGATGAACGACAAGGTACACGCTACCCTCTCCGGTATGGTAAACGGCTCTCTTCGCACCTATCTTCAGGATTCCCTTATCACCATGCGTGGAGACCGCTACTGCATTCCGGTCAAAGCAGAGCACCGGGGACAGGTGCCGGGGATGATCCACGACCAGTCCTCCACCGGCTCCACCCTCTTTATCGAGCCAATGGCGGTGGTACAGCTTAATAATGATCTAAAGGAGCTGTACGGCAGGGAGCAGGAGGAAATTCAGGTAATCTTGGCCCGCTTAAGCGCGGATGCGGCGGAATATATCGAGATCATACGCACGGATTACTCTGTCCTGACGACACTCGACTTCATTTTTGCAAAAGGCGCGCTTGCGTTGGATATGAACGCCAGCCGCCCGGTTTTTAACGAGGAGGGGAGGATCCATATCCGAAAGGGGCGTCACCCGCTGCTTGACAAAAGAAATGTCGTACCCATCACCGTCACGCTGGGCGACGCTTTCGACCTTCTGATTGTCACCGGGCCCAACACAGGCGGAAAGACAGTCTCGTTAAAAACGGTGGGGCTTTTCACTCTGATGGGGCAGGCAGGGCTTCACATCCCGGCGCTTGACCGCTCAGAGCTCGCGGTCTTCCACGAGGTATATGCGGACATCGGGGATGAGCAGAGCATCGAACAGAGCCTGAGCACCTTCTCCTCCCATATGACGAACATCGTATCATTTCTCAATAAGGTAGATGAACGCTCTCTCGTACTGTTCGACGAGCTTGGCGCGGGAACAGACCCTATCGAGGGGGCCGCGCTCGCCGTCTCTATCCTGCAATACCTGCATGAGCGCGGCATCCGCACGATGGCGACCACGCATTACAGTGAGCTTAAGGTGTACGCCCTCTCGACTCCCGGTGTTGAAAATGCGTGCTGCGAGTTCGACTTAGAGACGCTGCGCCCGACGTACCGCCTGCTCATCGGCATTCCGGGCAAGAGCAACGCCTTTGCGATTGCCGGGAAGCTGGGCCTCCCTGGTTACATCATTGAAGGCGCGAAGTCCCAGCTCACGAAGCAGGAAGAGTCCTTTGAAGACCTGCTGGCCGATCTGGAGACAAGCCGCCGCACGATCGAAGCGGAGCAGGCAGAGATCGCTGCCTACCGCCGGGAGCTGGAGCAGCTGAAGCAGGAGACCGAAGAGAAACGCCGGAAAATGGAGGAGCAGCGAGAGAAAATCCTGCGGGAAGCAAAGGAAAAGGCTCACGCAATTCTGGCAGATGCGAAAGAGACCGCTGATGAAACCATCCGCAATTTCCATAAATTCGGAAAGGAATCCATCTCTGCCGCCGAGATGGAAAAAGAGCGGGAACGCCTGCGGAAAAAAATGGAAGACACGCGCTCCGGCATGGCCACAGAGGCGCAAAAGCCCCGCAAAGCATACCGCCCAGAGGACTTTAAGCC
>CAZFSW010000098.1:0-5341 GCA_964521655.1 uncultured Dorea sp. | reverse complement strand
ACCGTGTCAATGAGGTGGAGCAGTTTGAGACGGCAAAGGGCGGCTATGACAAGCTCCCGGATGAGGCTGTGGGCGCGCTGAAGAAGCTGGTCAGCGAATTGCAGTAGCCGCAATCGTAATAATCGTAATAATTGCGCCAAAACAGTTGTAAAATGTAGATAAATAGGTTATAATAGCTATGGATAATGACCTGGGATGTTCGATACTCCTGTAATTTTGAACCTACAAAACTTTAAACGGGACTCTTATATCTCCGTAATATGTCAGGCCCCCATTTTGCAGGGGAAGACAAAAAAGCGGATGCGGACACCCACCTAGCTGTGGCTAGGAGTCAAAATACAGGAACCGGCATTTCGGGGATTATACAAAAGATAAAAGGCAGTCGTATATCGGCTGTCTTTTTCATCACATGGGAAGCCGGGAATATTCTGCCACTGTCTGAGACGACGGCACGGCATTCCCTGCGTTCTTTGTGATAAAACCCTTCGGATCGTGGAAGAGGTGTATGATTGGTGGACAGGAAAAATTTAGAAAAGCAGCTTTACTATGGCATGGCTGTGCTGGCTCTGCTATTTATTGTTGCAGGTCTGACAGCAGCGCTGAAGGGGTACGGTCAGGAGAAAACAAAGCGTGCGGAGGATTCGGAGAAAGAAGAAACGAAGCAGGAGCAGACGGCAGAAGCGCCTCCCGGATCAGATATCCGTGTCCTTCTTATGACGGACGGCTATCAGGATGTAGCGCACCCCAGCGTCTCCTTAAGCTCTGGGTCGGGGCTTGTCCTTTCCTACGGGGAAGAATGTGAGGAGGTGGACGGCGTGCTTGCGGTTGCCCCGGACGACGCCCGCTTTCAAAAAGGGAATATCCGTGTAGAGGCAAAGGAGGGAAGGATCACCGTGGACAGCCTTAGCCGCGGCTATGGTGTCCCGTCTTATGAGGGGGTTATCGAGCTTCGCACTACGGCGGAGGGAATCGTGATGATCAATGAGCTTCCCGTGGAACGGTATCTGTGCGGTGTGGTGCCCAGCGAGATGCCATCCTCCTATGAGCCAGAGGCATTGAAAGCCCAGGCAGTCTGTGCCAGAAGCTTTGCATACCGTCAGATGGAGAGCTTCGGATATCCGGAATACGAGGCTCATGTAAATGATAGTACCGCCTATCAGGTGTACGGCAATTCCGAACCGGCAGAGAGTACAGAGGAAGCGGTTCTTGCCACGGCGGGGGAGGTGGTGCGCTATCAGGGGCAGACCGTGTCTACATATTATTATTCCACATCCTGCGGAAAGACGACAAGCGTGGAAGCATGGGGCTCCAAGCCGACCGGGGCGAACGTATGCCTTCAATCGGTAGAGGTGAAGGGCGAGGATGGGGATTATGAAAAAGACTTGCCGTGGTACAGATGGGAGGCTTCCATCCCGGTGCAGGTCATGTCTGACCTGATCGGGCTGAATACAGGAACGGACATAGGGACGCTGGAACGGCTCGAGGTGGAAGAAAGAGGCCCGGGGGATGTCGCAGTCAAGATTCTTGCCGCGGGAGACGCGGGCAGCGTGGAGGTGGAGACGGAAAATAAGATCCGAAGCGCGCTGGGAGGCCCCGGCTATACGATACAGAAGCAGGATGGGTCACAGGCAGACAGCGGGGCGCTGCTTCCGAGCGCCTTTTTCACGGTTGAGAGGTCGGAAGATACATTTATCATCAAGGGCGGGGGATATGGACACGGCATTGGCATGAGCCAGAACGGGGCAAATGAAATGGCGAAATGTGGGAAAACCTATAAGGAAATCCTGTCCCTGTTCTATCAGGGAGCCGAAATAGGGAGCTGATATAGACAAAATTCAGGAAATCGGGTACAATACAGGTAAGATATGTAGGTGAGTGCCATGAAGAGGTTTAAAAATCTATATCAGAAAATAATGGAGATATCTATGGCCATCGGAAACGACCATGTCGGCGCGTATGCGGCGCAGACGGCGTATTTCTTTGTGATCTGCATGATCCCGATCATCCTGCTTTTGCTGGCGCTGGTCCGCTTCACCCCGGTCACAAAGGCGGATGTGATGACGGCGGTCATCCAGGTATTTCCCTCTTCGGTAGACTCCATGATGACGTCGATCGTCAACCAGGTGTATAACCAGTCTATGGGGATCATCCCGATTACTGTGCTTGTGGCGCTCTGGTCCGCGGGGAAGGGCGTGCTTGCCATGAGCACAGGGCTTAATTGCGTCTATAAATGCAGTGAGACGCGTAACTATGTGTTCCTTCGCATCCGGGCTACGGCATATACCGTGATGTTTATTCTGGTTATCATCTTGCTGCTTGTTCTGTCCGTATTCGGAAACAGCCTGAGTATTTTCATTGAAGAGCACATGCCGTTTTTAAAGGGCGTGGCGGATTGGCTGATTCAGGCGCGTATCATTATCACGCCCGCAGCGCTGGTGATCTTCACGCTCCTGACCTACAAATTCCTGCCGAACCGGAAGGACAGATATCTCTGCCAGCTTCCGGGTGCGGTGTTTGCGGCAGTCGGCTGGATGGTGGTGTCGTGGGTGTTCTCCGTATATGTGGATATATTTACAGGTTTCTCCAGTATGTACGGAAGCCTTACCACCATCGTGCTGATTATGCTGTGGCTGTATTTCTGTATGTACAGCATCCTTTTGGGGGCGGAGATCAATGTGATGGTGAGAGGGAAGCTGTTTAAGAAGGATTAGGCAGTTCTGAAAGAAGCGCCTTTGCACAGCCCGACAGGAAGGAGTGGTGATGATGGCGGCATTTGAAAAGATTTTATCGGGGATCCCGGAGATGGATACTGCGCTTGATTTTATCCGTCTGGGTGACAATGTCGTCTGGCAGGTTACGGAGCTGGAGGAGTTTTCCTATTTTATGGAACCCTATGTGGAGCAGGCGATTGCAGACGGACGCAACCTCATTTACATACGGTTTGCCGACCATGCGCCCTTCCTTAAGGAACGGGAGGGGCTTAAGATCGTCCATATCCCGCTTTCCCATCGGTTTGAGACATTTACCGTGGAGATCCATAACCTCATCGAGAAAGAGGGAAGGGACGCCTTCTATGTGTTCGACTGCCTCTCCGAATTGCAGACGGCATGGGCGACGGATCTGATGATGGGCAACTTCTTCAAGCTCACATGCCCGTTTTTATTTCAACTGGACACGGTGGCATTCTTCCCGGTCATCCGGGGGAAGCATTCCTTTGAGGCGGTTGCCAAGATACGGGATACGACGCAGCTATTCTTAGATGTGTACGGGGAACAGGGAAAATGCTATGTGCGCCCGCTTAAGGTGTGGAACCGGTATTCCGAGACAATGTTCATGCCTCATGGCTATGACCGGGAGAGCGGGAAATTTGCCCCTCTTACAGACGGTGTTTCACTGAGCCGATTCTATCAGGCGGTCAACAGGCAGAAGCTCTTAGAGCAGGATCAGAATATGGATAGCTGGGATCGCTTCTTTTCGCTGACGATGCAGATGTATGCGCAAGGGATGGACGTGGAGGAAAACTGCAGCCGTATGTGCGATATCATGATGAGCCGCGACGAGAAGTTGCGCGTCATGATAAAGGAAAATTTCACGCCGGAGGATTATTTTGAGATTAAGAGCCGGATGATCGGGACGGGTCTCATCGGTGGGAAGGCGTGCGGGATGCTGCTGGCCAGGAAGATCATAGAAAACCGCAGACCAAAGCTGTTTGAGAAGCTGGAGCCGCATGATTCCTTCTATATCGGATCAGATGTCTTTTATTCCTACATTGTATACAATGATTTCTGGGATCTCCGGATCAGGCAGCGCACGGAGGAGGGGTATTTTACCTTCGCGGATGAATTTGCGGCAAAGATTATGGAGGGAAGCTTTTCCGGCAATGAAAAGGAGAGCTTCCGGAGGCTTCTTGATTATTACGGATCCAACCCGATCATTGTCCGCTCCAGCAGTATTTTAGAGGACGGGTTTGGAAATGCGTTTGCGGGCAAATATGAATCTGTATTCTGTGCAAATACCGGAACGCCGGAGGAAAGGCTGGCGGATTTTGAGCAGGCGTGCCGGATCGTGTACGCGAGCACGATGAGCTGGTCCGCGCTTGATTACAGGCTGCGCAGAGGGTTGGAAAAGAGAGACGAGCAGATGGCGCTCCTGGTGCAGCGTGTATCCGGGTCATTTTACGGGGACTTTTTCATGCCCTGCGCCGCCGGGGTGGGGTATTCCTACAGCCCGTACAAGTTTGTGGAATCCATCGACCAGAAGGCAGGGATGCTGCGGCTGGTCATGGGGCTTGGGACCGGGGCGGTGGATCGGACACAAGGGTCTTATCCAAGGCTTGTCAGCATGGATCAGCCCTGCTTAACGGCAAACCGCACGCCGGGCGAGAAGCACCGCTATTCCCAGCGCAAGGTTGATGTGATCAACATTTTATCCAAACAGGTGGAGCACTGGGAGTTTGAGCGGGTCCAGGAAAAAATCCCTGCGTATCTGTCAGGGCTGCTTTTTGAGCATGATTACGACGCGGAGCGGATGTTCCGGGAGCGTGGGCAGAGACGGGAATGCCTGTTCGTATCCTGCGAGGGGCTGGTCCGCAACGACGTACTGATGGGGATGATGAGGGATATGCTCGCCGGGATTCAAGAGGAATACCATTATCCTGTGGATATTGAGTATACGGTCAATGTGGCGGAGGGCGGGGAATTTATGGTAAATTTGTTACAGTGCCGTCCGCTCCAGGTCGTGGACGACACGGGAGATGTATCCCTGCCGGAGCATTTGGAACGGGAAAATGTCCTGTTCGACTGCGTGGATGCGGCGATGGGATTATCCGCTGCTTTGCGTCTGGATCTCATAGTATACATCGATCCGGTGAGGTATTATGAGATGGATTATAATGAGAAATATCAGGTGGCGTCTGTGCTTCACAGCATTAACTGGGCATTCAGGGAGCAGGATCAGCACATGATGCTGATGGCGCCGGGAAGGATTGGGACGTCCTCGCCGGAGCTTGGGGTACCGACCTCATTTGCGGATATCAGCGGATTTGACGTCATCTGTGAGATTGCGGAGAGCAGGGTGGGCTACATGCCGGAGCTGTCATACGGGAGTCATTTTTTCCAGGATCTGGTCGAGGCGGATATCATTTATACGGCAATCTTTGACAATGAGAGAACTCATATCTTCCAGCCGGAGCTTTTAGAAGGATATGAGAACCAGCTTTCCCGGTATATGGAAAACGCGGGCGCGCTGGCAGGAATTATCCGCGTCTGCAACGTCAGCGATGATAATGTCATGTTTTATTATGATCTGAAAGAACGAAGGGCAGTGTGCAGCCGCGCCGGAA
>CAZFSW010000097.1:0-5355 GCA_964521655.1 uncultured Dorea sp. | reverse complement strand
ACACGGATTCCATCGCCTATGAGACAAAGCGGCTGTTCTATGAGCCGAGGTTTCTGGAGATGTGCCAGAAATACGCGGATGCTGCGGGCATATGGAAGGAAAAGGATGAGAAGGAAGAGGTCACATTTCATAATATAAAGAAAAAAGGGATTTCCGCATTTGATGAGAAGGAAGTGTTTCGTCTGTGCAGTGCGCGCGTCAGGGAGGAGAATTACGCAGAGGACAGCTTCCTCGTTGCCCTGTGCTTCGAGATGTTCCTGCGGCAGCAATATGACAAGGCGACGCTTACCTATCTGGCGTCTTATTACTGCGGCGCGACCAGGGACATGAAGGCGCTGTGGCATACCGCGCGGGAGTATGGGATCCCGGTACATAAGCTGGGGGAGCGTATCATCACACAGATGGTGTTCTCGGAAAATCTCTTCGGGGAAGAGGAGATCTTTGAGGATTACTACCTGTCCGGGAATTCTTACTTCCGGCTAAAGCAGGCGTATCTCGCCTTTGTGTCGAGAGAATATCTGGTCCGGGGGCGGGTGCTGAAGGATATGATCTTTCGGATTATCGCCAGAGAGTGCGATGAGAAGGAGGAATTGGCGGATGTCTGCAAGCTGGCACTGCTAAAGTTCTACGCCGGGCAGGATTATCCGGCGGACATCGAAGGCGTGCTCCATCAGGTGTTAAGGGAGATGTGCGAAAAACAGCTTGTGCTGCCCTGTTACATGAATTACAAGGAAGCATGGCTGCGCGAGGTGCAGATCTACGACAGGGCGATGCTCTCTTACCAGGCAGCGGAGGGGAGCAAGGTCAGGCTGTTCTACAAGATGAAGACGGAAGAAGGAGGGTCTCTCGGCTACCGCTCAGAGATACTCAACCCAGTGTTTGAAAATATTTACGTCAGGCAGTTTATCTTATATAACGATGAATCTGTAAATTATTATTTACAGGAGACGAACGGGAAGAAAAGCATTACAACAGAGAAGAAAACCTTAAAGAACGACGGGTGCGTCCGCGCGGGCAAATACGGCAGGATCAATGATATGACGGATCTGACTCCCGCAAAGCGCAGAAAGGCAATGATTGAGTACGAAGAAGAGCTTATGCTTGCGCGGCAGCTCTTCCATGTCTATTGATCCGCAGGCAGGAATCTACAGAGAGAAAATCCGAAAGAGGGGAGGCAGGTCATGAAGAAAAGGCATATTCTTGGCTATGACATCAATGAAAAAAACTGCCAGATCAGTTATTATGATGAGACAAAGAATGAGCCTGAGACGTTGGAGGCGTCGTCGGATGACTATCAGATCCCCCTTGTGATCGGGTATTTCCGGGAACGGTGGATCTATGGGCGGGAAGCGAAGAGGCTGGCGACGGTGGCTGACGATTATACCGTCACAGACCTGTTCTGGCGCGCGCAGTACCGGGAGAAGGCGGAGCTTGCGGGCAAGACCTATGATGCCGTGTGGCTTCTGGCAAAATTCGTGGAGCTTTCACTTTCACAGTTCGAGGAGATCGACTGCATCACATTCACGACGCCGGAGACAGATATCGATATGTTTAAGCTCCTTAAGGGGATCGGACAGCATCTCGGTATTCCAAGAGCCAATATCTTTGTGCAGAATTATAAGGAGAGCTTCTGCCGCTATATGATGTTCCAGCCCAAAGAGCTGTGGCAGTATGAGTCGGCGTTGTTCTATTGTGACGAGCAGCGGATACGCGCGTATATGCTGCGGAAGCTGAACGTGGGGGGCGGACAGGGAGCTGGCTTTGTCACGGTCGATGAGGTGGCGAACGCACATATGAGTGAGCTTGCGGCGCTGTATCCATTTATCAGCGAAGAGAGGGCAAACGATGCGGACTTAAGCTTTAAGTCCATGATTGAGAATGTGTTTGAAAAGAGGGTCGTTTCTTCGGTGTATCTGACGGGGGAGGGCTTTGAGAACAGATGGTATCCCAATTCCCTGCGGGTGCTGTGCAACGGCAGGCGTGCGTTTCTCGGCAATAATCTCTACAGCAAGGGGGCGTGCTATACGTCCATCTGTAAATTTCTGGGGAAAGAGGACGGTCCGGTTTATCTGGACGAGACAAAGCTGATGGATCAGATCTCCCTGCGGATGCGGGTGGGCGGCAAGGAGGGCTGGCATCCGATCGTGTCATGGGGAGAGCACTGGTACGAGGCGGACGGCCAGTGGGAAGTACTCCTCGAGGATAATTCGGATATTGAGATTTTCGTGGAGGCGCTCACGGGGGAGGACGTCCAGGTGGAGCGAGTCTCGCTGGAGGGGCTTCCCGACCGAAGGGATTATTCTTTGCGCCTTCAGATTGAGGTGTTATTTCTGGACGAGGAGACCTGCAAGCTGATCTTCAAGGATATTGGATTCGGCCAGTTTTTTCCGGCGACGGATTTCCAGGTAGAGAAAGTGATCCATTTAGGAGGCGCGAATGGGCAGTTTAATTCTATGTCATAAGAAACGGGCGAAGAGGCCCTATGAGATCTCGCAGGTCCATATCAGGATTTATACCATAGAAGAGCTCTGCTATTATATCTGTAATAACCTGTACCTCATTGACCATACGATTATGAATCGGAGGCTGTGCGACTGGCTGGAGGATGAGCTGGAGCTTTCGGACATGGCGGAGGCTTTGAGGAAGGAGCTGGATCAGAATGCGCCGCTTCAGGAGTTTGTGCTCACGATCCTGAAGGGCTCGGTCATCTATGCCCCGCTGGAGATCACGCGGATCCAGAACCTGCTTGAAAAACTCCAGAACCAGAAAGAGGTGGAGAAAGCGAAGTATAAGGCAGATACGCTCCTCAAGGCGGGCGAATATGCGTCCGCGCTTCTGGTATATCAGTCTGTGCTCGGGAGCGAATGGGATGATTCGGTGGATGTATCCTTCTACGGCCGCATCTATGGCTGCGTGGGGACCGCCTATGGGAACCTCTTTCTCTATGAGGAGGCTGCCGCCGCGTATAAGGAGGCGTACCGCATCTGTGAGGAGCCGGATATGTTAAAGGCGTATCTGTATTGCTGCCAGAGGTATCTGCCTGAGGCAGATTATGTAAAAATGCTTTCAGGGAATCCGGCTTATCTTGGTATGTCGTCTCTTGTAAAGGAGGATATAGAGAGGGCCAGGCGAGAGGTGGATATGGACATTAAGGAGGAGGAGCTAAAAAAATGGAAACGCTCATATCGCAATTCACAGCCTTTGGAAGGCTGGCAAACATATGGTAATGCGTAAATATGACAGAGAGGACGAGGCGATGAACGACAAGTATGTAAGCCCGCTTTCACAGCGGTATGCAAGTAAGGAGATGCAGTATATTTTCTCCCCGGATAAGAAGTTCAGGACATGGCGCAGGCTCTGGATCGCGCTTGCGGAGACAGAAAAGGAGCTGGGGCTTGCCATCACGGACGAGCAGATCGAGGAGCTAAGGGCCCATGCGGACGATATCAACTACGAGGTGGCAAGAGAGAGGGAAAGGATCGTGCGCCACGACGTCATGTCGCACGTGTACGCTTATGGTGTGCAGTGCCCGAAAGCGAAAGGGATCATCCATCTGGGCGCGACGTCGTGCTATGTGGGCGACAACACAGACATCATCCTGATGTCGGAGGCGCTGGGGCTCGTAAAGAAAAAAATAGTCAATATCCTCGCAGAGCTTGCAAAATTCGCGGACAGATATAAAGCGCAGCCGACGCTTGCGTTCACGCATTTCCAGCCGGCGCAGCCGACGACGGTTGGGAAGCGCTCGACGCTCTGGATGCAGGAATTCCTGATGGACCTGGAGGATCTGGAATACGTGAGGGGCAGTTTAAAGCTCCTCGGCTCGAAGGGGACGACCGGAACGCAGGCAAGCTTTTTGGAGCTTTTTGACGGCGACCAGGAGAAGGTTGACAGACTTGACCCGATGATCGCACAGAAGATGGGCTTTGAGGCGTGCTATCCAGTCTCCGGGCAGACTTATTCCCGCAAGGTGGACACAAGGGTCCTGAATGTCCTTTCGGGAATTGCGGCGAGCGCTCATAAGTTCTCTAACGATATCCGCCTTCTCCAGCATCTGAAGGAGGTGGAGGAACCGTTTGAGAAGACGCAGATCGGCTCCTCGGCGATGGCATATAAGAGAAACCCGATGCGCAGCGAGCGGATCGCCTCCCTGTCGAGATATGTGATGGTTGACGCGCTGAATCCGGCGGTCACTTCCGCAGGGCAGTGGTTTGAGCGCACGCTTGACGATTCTGCGAATAAGAGGCTTTGCATACCGGAGGGCTTCCTTGCTGTTGACGGCATCCTGGATCTGTGCCTGAATGTGGCGGATGGGCTGGTCGTCTATCCGAAGGTCATTGAGAAACACCTGATGAGCGAGCTGCCATTTATGGCGACGGAGAACATTTTGATGGACGCGGTGAAAGCGGGGGGTGACAGACAGGAGCTCCATGAGCGCATCCGCAGGCTTTCGATGGAGGCGGCAAGGAACGTCAAAGAAAAGGGGCTTGACAATAACCTGCTTGAGCTGGTTGCGGCGGATCCGGCGTTTGGCTTAAGCGAAGGAAAGCTGAAACAGGCGATGGACCCGGCGCGGTATGTAGGGCGCGCCCCGCAGCAGGTGGAGCAGTTCCTTAAGGATGTGGCTTTACCGGTGCTGGAGAAGAACCGGGAGCTTCTGGGGGCGACGGCAGAGATACAGGTATAGGAAGTCTTATCGTACTGCCTGATGAAAGGAGAGCAGGCGAGGTAATAATCCATAAAAAGACGCGTTGAAAATTATGCAATGTAACTAAAAAAAAAGAAACTCAATTTAAGGGCTTGCAAATGTTTTAACAATAGGTTAGTATAGATACAGGCGATGAAACTTATTTGCCACATCTATAATACCAAATGAATAGCGGAATGATTTTTCTCAAGAGAGAGCTATCAGGAATAGCCGCCGAAGAGGCAAACCTGAAGGGACGGGGCAGACGTCCTGGAAGGCGAAACTTTCAGGCAAAAGGACTGAGAAAGGGACCGCATTCTGGATCTTGTGTTGAGATGTTCGCATGCTTGATGGGCAGAATATCAGGACAAAAGACAGAAAGGACGACAGCACATTTTTGTTTGCATCGTCCTTTTCTTGTTGTATGGGGAAAGGTGGATCATCTATGGCAGAACCTTACATCATCATAACCAATAACCCGCTGGTTCCGGAGAAGCTCATGGGCGCGGATACGGTGGTTTATAAGGAAATCTCATACGAGGAAGTCCTAAGGGACGTAAGAGACAGAATCCATGAAGGGCACAGGCTTCTTTCACACCCACTGTCGGGCAGTGTGAAGCCGAATGAGACGCCGTACAAATCGGTGATGATCTCAAAGGAAAGGGGGA
>CAZFSW010000096.1:2628-5375 GCA_964521655.1 uncultured Dorea sp. | reverse complement strand
GATTATAATTGAAAAAGCATTTTGTGTACTTTTATAAGATGAGGAGGTGCAATATGAAGCGGATCTGGGAAGCGGTCAGGGATTTCTTTGAGAGGGACTGGACGATGACGGAGAAAATCCTCATTATCGTATGCTGTGTTTTGATCGGAACGCTCAGGGGTTTCCTGCTTGCGCCGATTAAGAAGGGTATAAGCGTCGGCAATAATAACGGGAACACTTACAGCGGCACGGATGAGGAATTTTGGCTTGATGAAGACGAAGAAGCTTAATACGAGGTAACAGGTGTAAAACGAGGGCGTTTTCATGCGAAATGGGAGCGCCCTTTGTGTGTCGGGCTTCGTCTCCATGTAAAGTGCCGCTGGCTGTCTGCCTGTGGAGATGGCAGAACGCGGCTGCAGGCGCAGGCATTCCTAACCGCACAGGTGGGAAATATTCCATTATATATAATGATAGGAGGTAGCAGCATGGCTCATCATACCCGGGAGGATATTATGCAGATGGTAAGGGAGGAGGATGTGGAGTTTATCCGCCTCCAGTTTACAGATATCTTCGGCACATTTAAGAATGTGGCGATTACCGCCGCGCACCTGGAGAAGGTGCTGAACGGCCAGTGTATGTTTGACGGATCGTCTATCGAGGGGTTTGCAAGGGTTGAGGAATCGGATATGTATCTGCGTCCGGATCTTGACACGTTTGTGATATTCCCGTGGAGGCCCCAGCAGGGCAAGGTGGCGAGGCTGATCTGCGATGTGTACAAGACGGACGGGACGCCCTTTGAGAGCGATCCGCGCTATGTGCTGAAGCGGATGGTGAAAGAGGCGGCGGACATGGGATATACGTTAGATGTGGGGCCGGAGTGCGAATTTTTCTTATTCCACACGGACGACGACGGGCTCCCGACTACGATCTCCCATGAGCAGGCGACTTATTTTGACTTAGGGCCGCTTGACCTGGGGGAGAACGCGCGCCGCGATATGGTGATGACGCTGGAGGAGATGGGCTTTCTGATCGAGGCCTCGCACCATGAGGTGGCGCCTGCGCAGCATGAGATTGATTTCCGGTATGGCGAGGCGCTTCTGACGGCGGACAATATCATGACGTTCAAGCTGGTGGTGAAGACGATCGCCAGGCGCCACGGGCTCCACGCTACATTTATGCCCAAGCCCAGGTACGGGGTCAGCGGCTCCGGGATGCACATGAACCTGTCGCTTCGCAGGGAAGGGAAAAATGCGTTCGCGGACCCGGAGGACGCAAAGGGCTTAAGTAAGGAGGCGTACTATTTCATCGGCGGCATCATGAAGCATATGAAGGCCATCACATTTATTACGAATCCCATCGTAAATTCTTATAAACGGCTGGTTCCAGGCTACGAGGCGCCGGTCTATATCGCGTGGTCGGCGAAGAATCGGACGCCGCTCATACGCATCCCGGCGGTGGATGGCTCTTCCGTGAGAATTGAGCTTAGGAGCCCCGACCCGTCCGCGAATCCGTACCTTGCGCTGGCGGTATGCCTGGCGGCGGGGCTTGACGGGATCAGGAACCAGCTCATGCCGCCGGACAGCATCGACCGCAATATCTTTGAGATGACGGCAGAGGAGAGACAGGCGGCGGGGATCGAGGAGCTGCCGGGCAGCTTACTCGAAGCGGCAAGGGAATTTGAGGCGGACGGTTACATCCAGCAGGTGCTGGGGGAAGACCTGTCCAGGAAATATATTCAGGCGAAGACAAGGGAATATGCGGATTACCGGGGACAGGTCACGCAGTGGGAGTTATCGAAGTATCTTCATGTAATCTGAGCATGACGTCGGGATTGCCCCGTGTGCCGTGTGCATATGGGACAGAACAGGAGGTGTTCGCTTGGCAGGTATTATCGTTGTATTTCCGAACCGGGATAACGCCACGAATATCCGCAACCTGCTCGCAAGAAACGGCATGGACGTCGCCGGGGTATGTACCTCGGGCGCACAGGCGATGAACTGCGCGGATGCGATGGATGAGGGCGTCGTGGTGTGCGGCTACCAGCTAAAGGATATGATGTATACGGAGCTCAGGGAGTATCTGCCGGAGGAGTTTGAGATGCTTCTTGTGGCGTCGAGGGAGAAATGGGAGGACGGGCTTGCCGGGGGCGTGGCAGGGCTTCCTATGCCTCTTAAGGCGTATGACCTCGTGAATGCCGTAAGCGGGATGCTGGAGGCGCAGGAACAGCGGCGAAAAAAAAGGAAGGAAGAGAAGAAAAAGAGAAGCGCAAGGCAGCAGGAAGTGATTGCAAAGGCGAAGGAGCTTCTGATGTCGAAGAGGCATATGACGGAGGAGGAGGCGCACCGCTATCTCCAGAAAAACAGTATGGACAGCGGCACGAATATCGTAGAGACAGCGCAGATGGTCTTAAGCCTGATGGCAGAGTAATGGCGCAGTAGGAGGCATGAAATGAAATTTACGAAGATGCACGGGATCGGAAATGATTACGTCTATGTGAACGGTTTTGAAGAGAGGATCAAGAACCCGCCTGCTGTGGCGAAATATATAAGCGACAGGCATTTTGGAGTCGGCTCGGATGGGCTGATCCTGATTAACCCGTCCGAGACTGCGGATTTTGAGATGGAGATGTATAACGCAGACGGGTCAAGGGCAGAGATGTGCGGGAACGGCATCCGCTGCGTGGCGAAATATGTGTACGATAACGGGCTTACGGATAAGACCCGCATTTCCGTGGAAACGCTGGGCGGCGTTAAGCATCTGGAGCTTAC
>CAZFSW010000096.1:0-2528 GCA_964521655.1 uncultured Dorea sp. | reverse complement strand
ACGAGCCGATTACAGTGGATGGGAAGGAGTACCGCATAACCGGCGTTTCGATGGGGAACCCCCACGCTGTAGTTTTCGTGGAGGACGTGCGGGGGCTGGATTTAGAGAAGCTCGGTCCATATTTTGAAAACCATGAGAGGTTTCCGCAGAGAGTGAACACGGAGTTTATAAAGGTGATAGATGAACATACACTGGAAATGCGCGTGTGGGAGCGCGGCTCCGGAGAGACGCTTGCCTGTGGGACAGGAGCGTGCGCGGCGCTTGTGGCTGGCGTCTTGAACAGACGTACAAAGGAGAAGGCCGAGGTGCGGCTTTTGGGCGGCACGCTTGAGATCGAGTGGGACCGCGAAGCGGACAGGGTCTATATGACGGGGCCGGCCACGACCGTGTTTGACGGTGAGATAGATGTGAATGAGATTGACAGACAGCAATAACGTAAAGGAGACAGACAAATGTTTAAAGTAAACGAGGATTATCTGAAATTGCCGGGGAGCTACCTTTTTTCCACGATCGGGAAGAAGGTTGCCGCATTTCAGGAGGCGAACCCGGACAAACGGGTCATCAGGCTTGGGATCGGCGACGTGACGCAGCCGCTTGTGCCGGCCATCATTGAGAGCCTGCACGCCGCCGTGGAGGAGATGGCGCACGCGGAAACGTTTCACGGCTACGCGCCGGATCTTGGCTATGAGTTCTTAAGAAGTGCGATGGCGAAGCATGATTATCAGGAGCGGGGCTGCGATATCAGGGCGGATGAAATCTTTATTTCCGACGGGGCAAAATGCGATTCCGGGAATATCCAGGAGATCTTTGCAAAGGAGAACAGGATCGCGGTGTGCGACCCGGTATATCCGGTCTATGTGGATACCAATGTCATGGCGGGGCGCGCCGGGACCTACGACGCGGGGACGGAGACATGGAGCGATGTCATCTATATGCCGTGTACGAAGGAGACGGGCTTTGCGCCGGAGCTTCCGGACGAAACGCCGGACATCATCTACCTGTGTTTCCCGAACAATCCGACCGGCTCCGCAATTACAAAAGCGCAGCTCCAGAAATGGGTGGACTATGCGAATGAAACGGGCGCGGTCATCATCTATGACGCGGCGTATGAGGCGTACATTTCTGAGGACGACAAGCCCCATACCATCTATGAGTGCGAGGGGGCGAGAAGCTGTGCCATCGAGCTTCGCAGCTTCTCCAAGAACGCCGGGTTCACGGGCGTGAGGCTGGGGGCGACAGTCATTCCGAAGGACTTGAAGGCGGGCGAGGTGACACTTCATTCCCTGTGGGCGAGGCGCCACGGCACGAAGTACAACGGAGCGCCCTATATCGTGCAGAGGGCGGGCGAGGCGGTCTACTCCGAGGCTGGCAAGGCACAGCTTAAGGAGCAGGTCGGCTACTATATGAACAATGCCAAAGTCATCTACGAAGGGCTTGCGGACGCGGGCTACAGCGTGTCCGGCGGCGTCAACGCGCCATATATCTGGCTGGAGGTTCCGAAGGGGATGACCTCGTGGGAGTTCTTCGACTATCTTCTTGAAAAAGCGAATGTGGTCGGGACGCCGGGCTCCGGGTTCGGGCCGAGCGGGGAAGGGTATTTCCGACTCACGGCATTTGGATCTTATGAAAACACGGTGGAAGCGATAGAGAGGATCAAGGCGGTGTAATAGTTTTGGAAAGGTGGGAGATATATGAATCCGGTATATGAGAAATTGCTGAAATGTTATGATTCGGTTAGACGGCAGGTAGATTTCTGCCCGAAGGTTGCGCTGGTGCTCGGCTCCGGGCTCGGTGATTACGGAGAAGAGATCCGGCTGGAAAAGGTGTTGGAATACGGTGCGATCGAGGGGTTCCCGGTGTCCACCGTGCCGGGGCATAAGGGGCGCTTCCTGTTCGGCTATGTGGGGGAAGTCCCGGTAGTGGCGATGCAGGGGCGCGTCCATTACTATGAGGGCTACAGTATGCAGGATGTGGTGCTTCCGATCCGCCTGATGAAGCTAATGGGCGCGGAGGTGCTTTTCCTGACTAACGCGGCGGGTGGGGCCAACGCGCAGTTCGCGGCGGGTGACTTCATGCTGATCCGTGACCAGATCGCAAGCCTCGTGCCGTCTCCTCTGATCGGGGGCAATATCGAGGAGCTTGGCCCAAGATTCTGCGATATGTCTGAGGTGTATGATGAAGACCTGCGCCGGATCATCCGCAAGGCGGCGGCAGATCTGGAAATCCCGCTTCAGGAGGGCGTCTATATCCAGCTTGCCGGGCCAAACTATGAAACTCCAGCGGAGGTGAGGATGTGCCGGATGCTCGGCGCGGATGCGATCGGGATGAGCACCGCCTGCGAGGGGATCGCCGCAAACCATATGGGCATGAAGATCTGCGGGATTTCCTGTATCACGAACCTTGCCTGCGGAATGACGGACCAGCCGCTTAGTCACGCGGAGGTTCAGGAGACGGCGGACCGGGTTGCTCCGCTTTTTAAAAAATTAGTGACGGAATGTATTCTACGGATTGCTGAAAGTATTTAGGAT
>CAZFSW010000095.1:0-5402 GCA_964521655.1 uncultured Dorea sp. | reverse complement strand
AATGCGTTCCTTGACACGTATGAATTGGAGAAAGCCCGTGGGATTACGATCTTTTCCAAGCAGGCGGTCATTGATTTGGGGAATGTCCGCGTGACGCTTCTGGACACGCCGGGGCATGTGGATTTTTCTGCAGAGATGGAGCGAACCCTGCAGGTGTTGGATTATGCGATACTGGTCGTCAGCGGCGCGGACGGAGTGCAGGGACACACCCGCACCCTCTGGGGGCTGCTTAAAAGGTACAGGATACCGACTTTTCTCTTCATTAACAAGATGGATCAGGAGGGAACGGACAGGGAGAGGCTGCTTGATGAGCTTCGAAAGAAGCTTGACGAGGGCTGCACCCCATTTGACAGGCAGCGCGGCGAGGCAGGCTTTGCAGGGGAAGCGTTCTGCGAGGAGGTCTCTATATGCGACGAGGCCGCGTTGGAGGAATACCTGGAAAGCGGCGGCCTGTCATGGAGTACGATTGCGCGTTTAATCCGGGAGAGAAAGGTTTTCCCGTGTTATTTCGGCTCCGCATTAAAGATGCAGGGTGTGAGTGAGCTTTTGCGGGGGCTTGAGGCCTGCGCCTCTGCAGGAGAGCAGGTGCAAGACAACAATAGCAGTGATAATAACGGTAATAGCGGCAGAGACGGCGGCAGGGGCGCGTTTGGGGCGAGGGTCTATAAGGTTTCCCGCGACGAAAAAGGCGCCCGCCTGACGCATATGAAGATTACAAGCGGCATCCTGCGGGTTAAGGACACGCTTGGGGGTGGCAGTGAGAAAGTGAACCAGATCCGGATCTATTCTGGAAACCGGTTTGAGCTTGCCAGGGAGGCGGCGCACGGCATGGTGTGCGCCGTGACCGGGCTTACTCGCACCTATCCCGGCGAAGGGCTGGGCGTGGAGACGGATTCGGTATCCACCGCGCTGGAACCGGTGCTTACTTATCGGGCGCTGCTTCCAGAAGGGTGCGACGCATATGCGATGCTGGCGCATTTCCGCACGCTGGAGGAAGAAGACCCGACGCTTGGAGTTACGTGGAACGAGGAGCTTCAGGAGATACAGGTGCGCCTGATGGGAGAGGTGCAGACGGAAATCCTGAAAGACTTGATTGAAGAGCGGTTTGGGGTGGCGGTCACGTTTGATACGGGCAATATCGTGTATAAGGAGACGATCAGCGAGGCGGCAGAAGGCGTAGGGCACTATGAGCCGCTTAAGCATTATGCGGAAGTACACCTTCTGCTAGAGCCGGGGGAGCCTGGAAGCGGAGTCGTGATATCGTCGGCGTGCAGTGAGGATATGCTCGACAAGAACTGGCAGAGGCTTATCCTCACGCATTTGAAAGAAAAACCGCACCGGGGCGTCCTTACCGGGTCGGAGGTCACAGACCTTAAGATAACGCTTGTGGCGGGGCGCGCCCACCAGAAGCACACGGAGGGCGGGGATTTCCGGCAGGCAACGTACCGGGCAGTGCGCCAGGGGCTTATGCAGGCACGAAGCGTCCTTCTCGAGCCGTATTACCAGTTTTATCTTGAGATCCCGTCAGAAGCCGTGGGACGAGCCCTTGCGGATATCCAGCGGATGGGCGGGGAAGTTTCCCCTCCGGAGGTGAAAGGGGATATGGCTGTGTTAGCCGGTAGCGCGCCGGTAGCGGCGATGCGCGGCTATCCCCTGGAGGTCACGGGCTATACGAGGGGGCGGGGGCGGCTTGCCTGTGCGTTCAAGGGCTATTATCCGTGCCAGAACGCGGAGGAGGTCATCGCGGCAAGCGGCTATGATGCGACGCGGGATCTGGATAATCCATCGGATTCCATATTCTGCTCGCACGGGGCCGGCTTTCGCGTGCCGTGGCAGGAAGTGCCGCGCTATATGCATATCGAGAGCCAGCTTGAAAAGCGCAGGAAGCAGGAAGCCGGGGCGCGCGCGGCTTTAGATGGCGGGGCGGCGGGAAAGCCAGCCGCAAGGACGGGCAGAAAGAGGCCGGCGTCTCTGGAGGCGCGAAAGGAGGAAGAGCTGGAGGAAATCTTTATCCGCACCTATGGGAAGATCGAGCGCCGCAGCGGCAGGCCGAAGACGGTCACTGCACAGCCGCAGGAGAGGCAGCGCAGAAAAGAGGAACGCTACCGGGAATATCTTTTAGTAGACGGCTATAATATCATTTTCGCGTGGGATGACCTTAAAGAACTGGCGCACGTAAATATTGAAGCGGCGAGGAATAAGCTCATGGACGTCCTGTGCAACTATCAGGGCTACAAAGGCTGCACGGTCATCCTCGTGTTTGATGCTTACAAGGTGGAGGGATACGCACTGGAAATCCAGAAGTACCATAATATCCACGTCGTCTACACGAAAGAGTCCGAGACTGCGGATCAGTACATTGAGAAGGTGGTGCATGAGATTGGCGGCAGATATCATGTGACCGTAGCGACATCGGACGGCGTGGAGCAGGTCGTGACGCTGGGGCAGGGCGGGAAACTCATATCGGCGCGCGAGTTCCGGGACGAGGTAGAGGACGTCCGCCGCCAGATCCTGGAAGAATCTGAGAGGAGCAAGGAAAGTGGAAAGAGCTATTTATTTGACCATATGGACAGGGAGCTTGCCGAAGAGATGGAAGAGGTAAGGCTCGGAAGAAAGGAGGCAGGAGCAAAATGAAATTTGGGATTATAGCGCCGGGCAATGTTGCCCGCAGTATGGCGAAAGCCGTGTCAGGGATTGAAGGGATCGAGAAATACGCCGTTGCGTCCAGAAGTCTTGGACGCGCGGAGGATTTTGCAAAGGAATGGGGGTTTGAGAAAGCTTACGGCTCTTACGAGGAACTGGCGGCAGACCCGGAAGCGGAGTTTATCTATGTGGCGTCCCCGCATTCCCATCATTATGAGCATGCGAGGCTTTGTATCGAACAGGGGAAGCATGTGCTGGTGGAGAAAGCATTTACCGTAAATGTGCAGCAGGCGCAGGCTTTGATGGAGCTGGCGAAAGAGAAAGACGTGCTGGTGGCGGAGGCCATGTGGACAAGATATTTGCCAGTCAGGAAGATGATTACAGATTTGCTGGACGGCGGGGCAATTGGAAATGTGAGATCCATGACGGCGAATCTTGGCGCTCCTTTGGCCCATGTGGAGCGCATGGCCCGCCCGGAGCTTGCGGGCGGCGCGCTTCTTGACCTCAGTGTATATCCGATTACGATGGCGCTGATGCTGTTTCGGGAAAAGATTGCGGACATCGGCTCTATGGCGGTGATGTCGCCGGAGGGCGTGGACTGGCGCAACAGCATCACGCTTACCTTCGCGGACGGGAAGATGGCGTCTCTTACCAGCGACATGACGGCGGTGACGGACAGCCGTGCAATTATAAATGGCGACAGGGGTTTTTTGGAGATTTGGGGTATTACTAATCCGAGCGCGGTGCTGCTCTATGACACAAAGCGGGAACAGAGGGAAAGCATTCCCGTGCCGGAGCAGATAAACGGATATGAATATGAGGTTCTCGCGTGCATGAGGGCGCTTAGGGAAGGGAAACGGGAGTGTGAGGAAATGCCGCACAGTGAGACGCTCCGCGTCATGCGGCTTCTGGACGAGATACGGGCGCACTGGGGGATGAGCTTTCCGTGCGAAGCCCTGTAGGGCGCTGCCGGGGCCAGATGGGCTGTGGCAGGCCGTTTTTCACAGCTTCTAAAGGATTTTGGAGATGACAGGATGCATTTATTTAAGAAAAAAGAACAGCCGCCAAAGCTTTATGACAGGGCTTCGCAGGTTCCCGTGCTCCATTGTAGTATCTGCACAGGGGAGCAGGTGGCGGGGTTTAAAGATATCCATACGGGGAAATTCACAGATATCATGTTAATCAGAGACGGGCGGGATTTGCAGGAATTTAAGGATATGTACGGCATCTCGGATGAATTGGCGAAAGAGTATTGATGAGGGCGGGGGTTCGATTTTTTATCGCATTTCTTGGCTGTTGTGCGAAGAGAAATCATATAGTATAATAAGCTCTTGATGGGAGAGTACAAAAGCATGGCATCATATGGAGACAGATACAGGCGCAGGAAACGGAGAAGGGGAAGGTCCGCCCGCCGCAGGCAGCAGGTGCAGAGACAGTTGTTTGCAATGGGGATGCTGCTCATCCTCATAGTTGTTTGCATGGCGTATTGTGCAAAAAGGCGCGATGAAAGGATAGAGGCGAAGCAGAGGGAAGCGCAGGCAGAAGAAACAAAAAGCACAAAGGCGGCGGATGACGAAGAAGAAAACCAGGAGGAAGAAGAACAGGAGGAGACGGCAGAGGAGCGTCTTGCCCGGGTGAAAAAACAGGCGGAAGAGGCTGGCTATCCGGCGGAGATCATTGAGCTTTTGTCCAAGAACCCGGAGACGGTGGATTTCGTAGAACATTATGGAGAGAAAAAGGACGCCCCTGTGGCGGAGACGGTCGGGGAAGTGCAGAAAGGGCAGGTCCCGCAGCTTGTCCAGTGGGATGAGAGGTGGGGATACGCTGCTTACGGAACAAGCACGGTAGCGGCCAGCGGATGTGGGCCGACCTGTATGTCCATGGTGATTGCCGGAATTACCGGCGACGCCTCTGTCACTCCGGCAAAGATTGCACAGTATGGGATGGAAAATGGCTTCATCAACGAGGAAAACGATACGTTTTGGCAGCTCATGCAGGAAGCAGGGCAAAACTGGGGCGTCTCCTGTCAGGAGATCATCCTGACGGAGAACGCAGTGGCGGCGGAGCTTGCGGCGGGGCATCCGATCGTATGCGCCGTTGGGCCGGGGGATTTTACAAGAAACGGGCATTTTATCGTGCTGGCTGCCTACTCGGACGGCAATCTGACAGTCTACGACCCGTTCAGCATAGCGAACAGCGCCAGGACGTGGACATACGAGCAGATCGCAGGGCAGACGAACGCGATGTGGTCATATTATTAGGGCTTTGATGCCTGCTATCAGATGTGTCCACAGAAATGTTATTGTAATATATCAGAGGCAGAAAGCAGGTGTGAGAAATGGACAGATATTTTGATCATGTGGAGCCGTTGGCTACGATCAGCGGATTCCCGGTGAGGCCAGGAATGTTCGACATAAGCGGTGCTTCAATGATGCGGGGCGGAGTTAATTTTACCGTGCATACGCATTACGGGACGTCCTGCGAGCTGCTTTTATTCCACAGGGAGGAAGAAGAGCCCTATGCGGTGCTCCCATTCCCGGAGGAGTACAAGATCGGGGATGTGTACTCCATGCTTGTGCTGGGGCTTGATATCGAGGAATTTGAGTACGCATACCGCGTGGACGGCCCCCACTGCCGGACAGAAGGGCATATATTTAATAAGAATACGATATTGCTTGACCCTTACGCGAAAGCGGTCACGGGTCAGAGTGTGTGGGGCGAGAAGAAATCCTCCGTCTATCACGCGAGGGTGGTGGCGG
>CAZFSW010000094.1:0-5441 GCA_964521655.1 uncultured Dorea sp. | reverse complement strand
CCTTTCTTGCTCACTACCAGCACATTTGAGTCGAGGATATCCGTCAGGACCTCACATATATCATTGAATACCACCTTGCTTGAGCTGTTGTTGTGCAGTAATTTATTGATTTTCCTTGTTTTATCCAACAATTGTACACTCATCGGCGCTCCTCCATTCTGCAATGTATGTTATCACACAATTTTGTAATATTCAATGATTTTACTAATTATTCTCGACTTTATTTTCCGTATACCCGCATTGGGAATCGCTGCACAAAAGCCGCTTTCCCTTCTCGACCATATAGCTTCCGCATTTTGGGCATTTCGCGGCGGACGGCTTCTGCCAGGACATAAATTTACAGTCCGGGTTATCCTCGCAGCCGTAGTAGCGCCTGCCCTTCTTCGTCTTCCTCACCACAACCTCTTTCCCGCACAGCGGGCATTTCACGCCAATCTTCTCCAGATACGGCTTCGTATTGCGGCACTCCGGGAACCCCGGACAGGCGAGGAATTTTCCGTGCGGGCCATATTTGACGACCATGTTGCGGCCACATTCCTCACAGACCTCGTCCGTGACTTCATCCTCGATGGTGACATTTTCCAGCTCCTTCTCCGCCTTTTTCACCGCAGCGTCAAGATCTGGATAGAAATTCTCAATCACCGTCTTCCATTTTACTTTTCCGTCCGCGACCCCGTCCAGCAGGCTCTCCATATTAGCGGTAAAATTCACATCCACAATGCTTGGGAACGACTGCTTCATGATGTGGTTCACCACTTCCCCCAGCTCTGTCATATACAGGTTCTTATTCTCCTTCGCCACATACCTGCGCGCGATGATCGTGGATATCGTGGGGGCATAGGTACTCGGCCGCCCGATGCCAAGCTCCTCTAACGTCTTTACCAGCGACGCCTCCGTATAATGTGCGGGCGGCTGGGTAAAATGCTGCTTCTCATCAAAGCTTTCCTTTGAAAGCGTCTCTCCCGCCTCTAAGCTCTTTAACAGCACCCCGCCCTCTTCCTTCTCCTCCCCCGCCTCTGTATAGACAAGCCGGAAACCGGCAAACGTCAGCCTGGACGCCGCCGCCGTGAACCGGTATCTCCCCGCCGCGATCTTTATGGCGGTCGTCTCATATCTGGCGGGCTGCATGCGGCTCGCCGTAAAACGTCTCCAAATCAGTTGGTACAGCCGGAACTGATCCCTCGTCAGAGAGTCCTTTAACATCGCCGGGGTACGGCTTATATCCGTGGGGCGGATTGCCTCATGCGCGTCCTGTATCTTGGCGCCGCCGCCTTTCTCCGCCGCTCTTTCCGCCACATATTCCTCCCCGTACTGCCCGCTGATAAACTGCCTTGCGCTCTTCTGAGCCTCGTCTGACACGCGGGTGGAATCGGTACGCAGATAGGTGATGACGCCGACCGTCCCATTCCCCTTGATATCAATTCCCTCGTATAGCTGCTGCGCGACCCGCATCGTCTTCGCCGTGGCAAAATTAAGCGCTTTGGAAGCCTCCTGCTGCAGCGTACTGGTCGTAAATGCCGCGGGTGATTTTTTTACACGTTCGCTCTTTTTAATATCAGAAACGGTGTATTCCTCTCCCTCCAGCTCTTTGATAATGCCGTCCAGCTCTTCCCTGCTGCCGATCGTCATCTTCTTGTTCTCTGTCCCGGCAAACCGCGCCGTCAGAAGCTTCTTTTCCCCCGGCGCCCTTAAGTTCACATCCAGGCTCCAGTATTCCTCCGGGATAAAGGCGCTGATCTCCTCCTCCCGGTCCGCGATGATGCGAAGAGCCACGGACTGCACGCGCCCGGCGCTCAAGCCCCTCTTGACCTTCGCCCACAGAAGGGGGCTGATACGGTAGCCCACCACGCGGTCTAAGACGCGCCTCGCCTGCTGCGCGTCCACAAGGTCCATATCGATCTCCCGCGCATTTTTCAGTGATGCTTTCACCGCGCTTTTTGTGATCTCATTAAAGCTGATCCGGTACACGTTCTTGTCCTCCAGCTTTAACGCCTTGCAGAGATGCCACGAGATTGCCTCCCCCTCCCGGTCCGGGTCAGTCGCAAGATAGACTTTATCCGCGCGTTTTACCTCCTTGCGCAGACTCGCAAGAAGTTCCCCTTTCCCCCGGATCGTAATATATTTCGGCTCATAGTCATGTTCCGTATCGACCCCAAGCTGGCTCTTAGGCAGATCCCTCACATGCCCGTTCGAGGCGGCGACTACATAATTGCTCCCCAGAAATTTTTTGATTGTCCTGACCTTCGCAGGCGACTCTACAATCACAAGATAGCGTGCCATATAACTATCTCCTCACCTTGACATAATAATTTTTTGAAATTTCACAGATATCTCCCCGTATCTCCAGAGACGTCAGGCCCTGCAGCACCTCCTGCGGGCGAAGCCCTGTGCGCGTAATTAGTTCGTTTATGTGTTTCGGGTGGAAATCGAGACAACTATACACCATATTTTCTGGAGTTTCAAGTTCTTTTTTATTTTTGCCATCCTTTTGGGGCGCGCGGCAAGATGTATCACCAGAAGCCTCTGACGTGCGCGCCCCCGCTTCTTCTAAAGGCCCTTCCGCCAAAAGCCCCAGCTCCGCCAGAAGCTCCTCCGGGGAGGACAAAAGCCCCGCCCCCTGCTGGATCAGCGCATGGCAGCCTGCACTTAACGGGCTTGTCACAGGCCCCGGGAGCGCATAGACATCCTTCCCCTGCTCCAACCCCAGATCCGCCGTGATAAGCGAGCCGCTCTTTTTTCTCGCCTCCATCACAAGGATGACATCAGAAAGGCCGCTGATGATCCGGTTCCTCTGAGGAAAATACGCAGGAAGCGGCGGTTCCTTTGGCGGCTGCTCCGACAGAACCCCGCCGCATCTTAACAGGTCGGTATAAAGCCCGATATGCTCCCTCGGATAACAGATATCCACGCCGCACCCAAGCACAGCAAAGCTCTTTCCACCTCCATTCAGCGCCCCTCTCTGCCCCGCCCCGTCGATTCCTCTTGCCATGCCGCTTATCACCTGTACGCCCGCCCGCGCGAGCGCCTCCCCATATTCAAGCGCAAGCGCCTCCCCGTAGGGCGTACACCGCCTCGCCCCCACGATCGCAGCAGCAGGTCTTTCTTCGCCCGGAAGCTCTCCCTTCACATAGAGCGCATAGGGGAAATCCGGGCATACCAGCAATCTCTTTGGATAATCTTTATGAAAGAACGGAAGGAATCTTATCCTCATTTCCTCCAGTTTTTGAAAATTCTTTTCCAGGCCGGTTTCCTGTTTCGCCCTCTTTAGTGTTTCTGCGTCCTTTTCCCTTAAAAAGCCCAAAGATCCCAGTTCTTTTTCTTCTATATAATAGAGCCTCTTCGCGCTCCCAAAGATCTCCCTGAGTCTTTTTTTCTTTTTAGCCGAAATTCCCTTAAGGGAAGCAAGCCAATATTCATACACCAAAGCCGTCACCTCCCCCAGTATTTCTTGTCAATAGTGCGGTAACCCGCCGCCTCCTTCAGATGCGCCAGGCAGATTTCCTCCTCGCCCTCCAGATCAGCGACAGTTCTTGCCACCTTGAGTATCTTGTGATACGTCCGCGCGGTAAGCCCCAGCGCGGCAAATGCTTTCCTCATAAAAGCAGCCTCTTCCTTTCCGAGATGGCAGTAGGTGTCCAGCTCCTTCACGCCGAGCATGGAATTGGTCAGGATCTGCGTTCCCCTGTACCGCGCCGCCTGAAGCTCTCTTGCCCTGCACACGCGCTTCCTGATCTGCGCGGAGGGCTCCGCCGCTTCCCCGCCGCTTAGCGCCTCGTAACGGATCCTCGGCGCCTCGGCGCAGATATCAATGCGGTCCAGAAACGGCTGGCTGACCCGCCCCAGATAATTCCGGATCTGCCCCTCGGTGCAGGTACACCTCTCCATATCCGGATAATTCCCGCAGGGACAGGGGTTCATCGCCGCCACCAATATAAAATTCGCCGGAAACACATAGCTGCCGTGGCTTCTCGCAAGTCGGATCTGATGCTCCTCCAGCGGCTGCCTCAGCACCTCCAGCACGGATTTCTGGAACTCCGCCAGTTCATCCAGAAAAAGCACGCCCGTGTGGGCGAGGCTGATCTCCCCTGGGACCGGGACCGCCCCGCCCCCGGCGAGCGCCGCCCTTGTCGCCGTGTGGTGGACGCTCCGGAATGGCCTGCCGGTCACGAGCGGACGATCCTTGTCCACCAGCCCCAGCACGCTGTAAATCTTCGTCACCTCCAGGCTCTCTTCCAATGACGGCTTTGGCAGGATGGTCGGGATCCTCTTGGCAATCATGGACTTTCCGCTTCCCGGCGGCCCGATGAGGAGAAGATTGTGCCCGCCCGCGACCGCCACCTCGGCGGCGCGTTTCACAGCTTCCTGCCCCCTGATATCCCCGTAGTCAATGGGATACTCCCCCGGCGGATCCTCACAAAACTGCGAAGACTTGCGGATAAAAGGCATGATGACCTGCTTTCCGTTCAGATGTGCGCAGAGCTCGCCGAGCGTCTCCGCGCCGATGATGCGCATACCCTCTATGAGTGCGCCTTCCGCCGCATTTTCTTTAGGGAGGATGCAGGTATCGCACCCGGCCCTCTTCGCCTCCGCCACGATCGGGAGCGCTCCCCGTACCCTGCAAAGCTCCCCGTTCAGGCTGAGCTCCCCGATCACAGCCGTCCTCCTGAGCGAATCCTCCGGAATTCCTCCCACTGCCATCAGCACCGACAGGGCGATCGGGAGGTCAAAGGACGGCCCCTTTTTCTTCACTGTCGCCGGGGACAGGTTGATGACCGTCTTCTTCGGCGGCAGCGCGAAGCCGGAATTGCGCAGAGCCGTGCGCACCCGCTCGGAGGCCTCCTTCACCTCCGATGACAGATACCCCACCATATGGAACATGGGAAGGCCGTTGCTTACATCCGCCTCAGCGCGGACCATCTGCACATGGAGCCCGTCGAGTGCAGCAGATATGACTGAACTAAACGACATAGATACACCTCCTACACGTTTCCCCTGCGCATCACAGAGACAGGCTTAGGCAGAGGCAGTCCGACGCCCCGTGCCACGAAATAGCGCTCCTGGCCCGCGCGGGTAAATCATTTTGATTAAACAATTCTCCGATATACCGGCTGAAACAGCCCGAATATTAGAATCTCTGAATATGGATCTGCGGCCTGACGCCGCCGTCCTAAGATTTAATTTAGTATAACATGCCCCGCTCTTTGGCGCAAGCTGTATTTTTGCACAAAATTCCCTCTTGGAAAAGCACAAACAAAATGTCCTGCTCATAAATTATATCAAATATGCTTTGAGGTGCCTGTTCTTGAAATCATTTCCCCAACCCCTCACTGCCGCGGAGGAACGATACTATCTGCAGAAATATACCGAGGGAGATCTTGAAGCGAAACATATTCTGATTGAACGCAACCTGCGCCTCGTTGCACACATCGCCAAAAAATACC
>CAZFSW010000093.1:0-5470 GCA_964521655.1 uncultured Dorea sp. | reverse complement strand
CATGCCCGTTTGACGCAATCCATATCGTGGACGGGATCGCGCGTGTGGACAAGGAAGCGTGCAAGGCGTGCGGCAAGTGCGTGGCGGCATGCCCGAAGAAGTTAATCGAGCTCGTGCCTTACGGGCAGGTGCATCTGGTACAGTGCAGCTCGAAGGAAAAGGGCAAGGACGTGATGAAAGCGTGCTCCGTAGGCTGTATCGGCTGTAAGATGTGCGAGAAGGTCTGCGAGTCTGACGCGGTCCATGTGCTGGACAACATCGCGCGTATCGACCCGGAGAAGTGTACGAACTGCGGGAAGTGCGCTGAGAAATGTCCGAAGAAGATTATTCTTTGATAGAAGGGCTGGCCCGTTCTTCTTCGGTGTAGCGGAGGCTAAATGGCGGCGTTGCACGGAAACGGAGCAATTCGCTGCGTCATGTGAATAAAACTGGCATGGAAAGACGGAGTGTAAAAGAAACGCTTGATAGCGCGTGGAAGTTATTTTTGAATGATATGAAATCGGCAAAATGGGCGATTGTGCCAGTCATCGCCTATTTTGTTTTGTTTGGCGCAGTGTTTCACCGCATATGTCCGATGGCCCTGATCACGGGTCTGCCCTGCCCGGGCTGCGGGCTTACACGGGCGGGGCTCGCCCTTCTGCGGTTTCACTTCGCGGAGGCGTGGCAGATGCACCCGTTTATCTATCCGCTTGTGATATCAGGTGTGCTGTATCTTGCAGACAGATATGTTTTTAGGGGAAAGTATACGAAAGTATTGAATGGATGCTTAATCTGTGTCCTGGTGGGGATGATCCTCTTTTATCTCTGGAGGATGTGGCGGTATTTTCCGGGGAAGGAGCCGATGGTGTGGTATGAGGGGAGCCTGCTGCAGAGATTCTTACAGAATATTTAACGCCGGTATTGATTTTTTTTTCAGGAATGTTATAATTGAAGCATGGAAGCATAGCTCAGCCGGGATGAGCGTTCGCCTCACACGCGAGAGGTCATGGGTTCGAGCCCCATTGCTTCCATTTCTTATTTTACAAATGACTGCGCTGAAACTATGCGTTCCTTTTTAACGGGAACAGTCCGGATGCATAATTACATTCTGAAAAAATGAAAAATTGTAAGAAATCCCGCATTACCGCTTGATTTCCGCGCCCCGGTATGCTATTATATCAGGGTATGCCGCACAATGAGGCTTAAAAGTTCTGCTTTCTGCAAGGGGCAGACGCCGCAATTGGCGAGTAATGATAACAGGAGGTGCTATATGTACGCGATTATAGCAACAGGCGGAAAACAGTACAAGGTAGCAGAGGGAGACATCATCCGGGTAGAGAAGCTCGGAAAAGAAGCTGGCGAGACTTATACATTCGACCAGGTACTTGCAGTAAGCGACGACGGACTGAAGATCGGGAATCCGACGGTCGAGGGCGCGACGGTCGAGGCTACCGTTGTGGAGAACGGCAAGGCGCGCAAGGTGATCGTCTACAAGTATAAGAGGAAGACCGGCTATCACAAAAAGAACGGCCACAGGCAGCAGTACACGGCGGTAAAGATCGACAAGATCAACGTGTAACCGGGGCGGGCGACCATGATCCACGCGGCCATTTACCAGAATAAAAGAAAGGAATACGTAGGATTTCAGATTGAAGGACATGCCGGGTACAAAGAAGAAGGGCAGGACATTGTATGCGCGGCGGTTTCACTTCTCGCCATCAACACGATGAACGCGATCGAGCTCTATGCGGGGGATGAATTTTCCACAGTCTCGGACGAACAGGACGGAATCCTCGCCTGCCATCTGGCGCAGGCCCCCTCAAGGGAGGCGGCGCTTCTGTTAAAGACGATGGCGCTTGGGCTTTCTGGTATGGCGGAAAATGAAAACTATAAAAATTATATTGATCTAGCATTTGAGGAGGTGCAAAAGCCATGATGACATTAAATCTTCAGTTTTTTGCCCATAAGAAGGGCGTCGGCTCCACGAAGAACGGCAGGGACTCTGAATCTAAGAGGCTTGGTGCAAAGAGGGCGGACGGACAGTTTGTAAAGGCCGGAAATATCCTTTACAGGCAGCGCGGGACGAAGATCCATCCGGGTACGAACGTAGGCCGGGGCGGAGACGACACATTATTCGCGCTTGCTGACGGGATCGTCAGGTTTGAGAGAAAGGGAAGAGACAGGAAACAGGTTTCTATCTATCCGGTAGCAGAATAAGAACGTGTGAAGAGGGTGTTGCGGGAGGGCAGCATCCTCTTTTCAGTAGGAGAACAGGATGTGTGGGGCGATGGATGGACAGCCCATAAGGAGGTCGGGATGTTCGCAGACAGGGCGAAGATTTTTATACGGTCGGGAAAAGGCGGGGACGGGCATGTCAGCTTCCGCAGGGAGCTCTATGTCCCGAACGGCGGGCCGGACGGCGGGGACGGCGGCCGGGGCGGAGACGTCATCTTTGAGGTGGACAAGGGGCTGAATACGCTGCAGGACTTCCGGCATCGGAGAAAATTTGCCGCAAAGGACGGGGAGCCGGGCGGTAAGCGCAGATGCCACGGAAAAGACGCGCAGGATATCATTCTCAAGGTTCCGGAGGGCACGGTAGTCAAGGAGGCGGAATCGGGAAAAGTCATTGCGGATATGTCCGGGGAGAACCAACGGCAGATCATCCTAAAAGGCGGCCGGGGCGGGCTGGGCAACCAGCATTTCGCGACAGCCGCCATGCAGATCCCGAGGTATGCGCAGCCGGGCCAGCCAGAGCGGGAACTCTGGGTGCAGCTTGAGCTTAAGTTGATCGCGGACGTGGGGCTCGTGGGCTTCCCGAACGTGGGAAAGTCCACCTTGCTTTCCCGCGTCACAAACGCGCAGCCAAAGATTGCGGATTATCATTTTACGACCCTGAACCCCAATCTGGGCGTCGTAGACCTTGAGGACGCGCCAGGATTCGTGATCGCGGATATCCCGGGCCTCATTGAGGGGGCGTCACAGGGCGTCGGGTTAGGGCATGAGTTCCTGCGCCATATCGAGCGCACCAAGCTATTGATCCATGTGGTGGACGCCGCCGGGAGCGAGGGGCGCGACCCGGTGGACGACATTTACAAGATATTGGCGGAGCTCTCCGCCTACAATGCGAAGCTTGCCAGCCTCCCACAGGTGATCGCGGCAAACAAGACCGACCTGCTCTGTGAAAATAGCGCAAAAGACCCGCTGAGGCGGCTGCGCCAGGAATTTGAGCCGCAGGGGATCCGGGTCTTCCCCATCTCCGGCGTGACGGGAGAGGGCATCCGGGAGCTGCTCTACTATGTGTCGGAAGAGCTTGGGAAGCTTCCAAAGGCTCCGGTCGTCTTTGAACAGGAATATTTTCCGGAAGAAGAAACTGCCCATGCCGATCTCCCGTACACTGTGGAGCAGGAAGAGGGCGCGTATGTCGTGGAAGGCCCGAAGATCGAGAAGATGCTCGGATATACGAACCTGGATTCTGAGAAGGGCTTCTTATTCTTCCAGAAATTCTTAAAGGACGCCGGGGTTTTGGACGAGTTGGAAAAAGCCGGGATCCAGGAGGGCGACACGGTCCGTATGTACGGGCTGCAATTTGAATATTACAGATAGGATCAGATAGCAGAAGGAGAAAAAGGGCAGTATGACAACGAAGCAGAGGGCGTATCTAAAGAGCCTCGCGATGACGATGGAACCCATTTTCCAAGTGGGAAAGAGCAGCATCACCCCGGAATTTACAAAGGCGGTTTCGGAGGCGCTTGCGGCAAGGGAACTGATTAAGATCGGCGTGCTGAAAAACTGCGCGGACGACCCGAAGGAGCTTGCAAAGATCCTTGCACAGCGCACGCGCTCGCAGGTCGTGCAGGTGATTGGGAAAAAAATCGTTCTTTATAAGGAAGGGAAAGATAAGAACAAAAAAATCGTGTTGCCATAGGAGGCATTATGAAAATCGGAATATTGGGCGGAACCTTCGACCCAATCCACAACGGGCATCTGATGCTCGGCAAGGCGGCTCTTGAAAAGTTCGGGCTTAACGAGGTATGGTTCATGCCGAACGGCAACCCGCCCCACAAGGAAAGTGCAGCAATCCAGTCCGGGGTCCGGGACCGGATTGCCATGACCGCGCTCGCCATCGAGGGAAAGCCCGGTTTCAGGCTGGAGCTGTATGAGGCGAAGCGCACGGAGGTCTCCTATACTTATGAGACGCTGGAATATTTTCACAGATGCCGGAGAGACGACACGCTTTATTTTATCCTCGGCGCGGATTCTCTTTTTACAATTGAAAGCTGGTATCACCCGGAAAGGATATTCTCCGCGTGCATCGTCCTTGCGGCTTACCGTGATGAAATCGACACCCCGAAGGAGATGCAGGCGCAGATTGACCATCTTAGAGAGATCTATCAGGCTGATATCCGTTTCTTAAGCGCGCCGATGATCCCCGTCTCCTCGCATGAGCTGCGAAAGGCAGTGAGAGAGGGGCGGCAGATATCAGGATATATCCCTGAAAGAGTAGAGCAGTACATTTTGGAGGAGGGGCTGTATGGAACAAAAGATACTTAAATTACGTAGGAAAATCAAAAGAGATTTGGACAGGGAACGCTACTGGCACACGCTGGGCGTGATGTACACATCCGCCGCGCTCGCCATGCGCTACGGCGCGGACATGGAAAAAGCGCAGATTGCAGGGCTCCTCCACGACTGTGCGAAATGCATCCCCGCAGACCGCAGGATCAAACTCTGCGAGAAGTACCACCTGAACGTATCGGAAACGGAATATCAAAATCCCAGCCTGCTGCACGCGAAGCTGGGGGCATTCCTCGCCGCAAAGAAATACCATGTCGGGGATAAGGAAATTTTAAATGCGATTGCCAGCCATACGACCGGCAGGCCGCAGATGAGCCTCCTTGAAAAGATTGTGTATATCGCGGACTATATCGAGCCGGGGCGTGAGGAACTCCCGGACATAGCAAAAGTGAGGAAGCTTGCTTTCACGGACATCGACGGATGCCTGTGCCGCATCCTGGAGGACTCCCTCGCTTATTTAAAAAGCCGGGAGATTCCTATTGACATCATGACGGAAAAGACGTATGAATATTATAAGGAAGAACATGCCGCCGTCCTGCGGCATCGTATGAAGGAAAACAGGAGGAAATCTGAATGGAACAGGCACTGAATATGGCGCGCACTGCCTGCCGCGCGTTAGAGGATAAGAAGGGCGAGGATATCCGGCTTCTGGATATTTCCCATATATCGGTAATGACAGATTATTTCGTGATTACGAACGGCAATAGCGACAGCCAGACGAAAGCTCTGGTGGAAAATGTAGAAGAAAAGATGGAGCAGGCCGGTTACGCGCTCAGGCAGCAGGAGGGGAAAGGCAGCGCGTGGATCCTGCTCGACTATGGGGATGTGATCGTGCATATCTTTGATCAGGACAGCCGGGCTTTCTATAATCTGGAACGGATCTGGAGCGACGCGAAGCCGGCTAAGTGATTAGCCG
>CAZFSW010000092.1:3574-5500 GCA_964521655.1 uncultured Dorea sp. | reverse complement strand
CCTCTTTCTCGCGCACGGCAAGCTCGCATTCCTCCGGGCAGCCCACCAGCTCCCGGTAAGGCGCAAGCACACCTGTATATGCAAGGAACGCTTCGGCGTTCTCCCTTGTAAATGTCCCGCCGAAATGCAGCGTCTGCCCTTTTCCTGTCTTTGTCTCCACAAGCGCCGGGCTTCCCTTGTAATAATTCGACGTATACCTTGCGAGAACCCGCGCGTTTTCCCCCACGCATTCCAGGACGTCGTTAAAAATGCCGGCATCCAGCATCTTGCCGTCCCAGTCCATCTTGGCTGCGTCGTCCGCCGGCCCGATGAAGGTAAATTCCTTTACCTGCGCCCCGCTCACATTGCCAAGCAGCCCCGGCATCGGCTCCGTCACGCAATGCCCGTTTATGTCCTTCATCCCCGCGCGTGCGCCGATCACCAGAATTCCGCCATTTTCCACATATGTTTTCAGCGTCCGGGCACGCTTTTCGGTAAGAACCAGCGCATGGGGATAGATCAGCAGCGGATAGCCCGCAAGCTCCTCCGGCGAGGTGTCATCCTTGAGATAGAAGATGTCCATCGGCGTGTGCGTAAGCTGCGAGGCAAGGAAAATCTCTTTCTCGCTTTTCTTCGCCAACCGCCCGTGCCACACGTCAAGCCTGGCGTCCCATGCATTGTCGTAGTCCTTAACCAGCGCGAAAGCCGCCCGGTACTTCGCCCCCGCTACTTCGGAAATCGCCCTCGTGCGCTCCCATATCTGCCTGACTTCCCGGAGTCTGCGGTTATCCCGGCCGTCATAATCCAGTATGCCGTGCCAGTAGATTTCCGTGCCGACGGTAGCCGTGCGCCAGCGGAAAAAGTTCACAAAATCCGCGCCGTGCGCGATGCTTTGCATCGCCCACAGCATGATCTGCCCCGGCTTCGGAGCCGGAGCCTCCATGCGGGTATTCCACCCGTTTGCACCCGCCTGCTGCTCCATGATCCCAAAATGCGGGCATACCGAGCGTGTTTCAGTCAGGTTACGGCTCCATTTCCGGTCATTCATCCCGTCGCCGTGGCGCGGATCTTCCGACAGGCAGTAGGCGAAGTTCGGGTAGGAATCATAAGTGAATACATCAAGGCACGCATCCTGCATCTTGTGGTTGTCCAGATTGCCAAACAGCCCGTTCGTGGTGATGAAATCCTGCGGCTTCTTGTATTTCCTGATGATATCGCTCTGCATTTTGCAGAAATGGATCGCGCTTTCGGACACGAAGCGGAAATAATCCAGCGTCTGGTGCGGGTTTGTCGAATTGTGGACGGTGGTTCTCGGAACATAGATCTCCTCCCACTCAGTATAGGTCTGGTTCCACACAATCGTCCCCCAAGCTTCATTGAGCGCGTCGAGCGTCCCGTATTTCTTCTTTAAGAATTCCCGGAACATAAGCGTGTCGCTCGGCGAGTAAAATTCATCCGTCTCGCAGTTCAGTTCATTGTCGATCTGCCAGCCCACGATGCAGGGGCGTTTTCCATAATGGGCAGCCAGCTTCTCCACAATGCGCGCGGACAGCCGCTGATACACCCCGGAATTATAAGTATAATGCCGCCTCATGCCGTGGTGATAGGGCGTCCCGTCCATCCTGCAGTTAAGCGTCTCCGGATAACGCTCCGAAAGCCACGCCGGAGGGGTCGCCGTCGGAGTGCCGAAGATGACCTGCATCCCCTCCTCCTGCGCCACGTCCAGAAATTCATCAAAGAATCCATAGGTAAATGTTCCTTCCCTCGGCTCTACCAGATTCCACGCAAATTCCCCGATCCGGATGGTAAAAAGCCCGTTTTCCTTCATCCGCCGCAGGTCATCGCGCCACAAGGCCTTGTCCCAATGTTCCGGGTAATAGCAGGCTCCAAGCGATAAAGCGTCCCATTGAAAATTCTGCTCCCGCCTCATAAAATAATCCTCCTATC
>CAZFSW010000092.1:0-3474 GCA_964521655.1 uncultured Dorea sp. | reverse complement strand
CCGTTAATCTGATACAGCATATGATGGCTCCCTCGCTTTCCAATGACAATATGGCGAAGCTTCTCGCCCGTGACAGAATCGTTATCTCTCATGCAGGCCCAAAACGGATTTTCCCAGCGCTTAAGGGCTGCAAAAATTTTCTTGCGTCCTGCTTTAAGATATGTTATGTTAATATACAGAAAGGGGAAAGCCAGAGAAGCGGCCTACCCTCATAGCAAAACAGCGTTTACCTCTTTACGAGGCGAGCCGTCACTATTTCCCAGATAGTGGCGGCTATTTCTTTCCCCTGAAGATTGTACAGCACAATCCTGCAAAGGCAACTAATAGTATACAAAACTGAAACAAGTCAGAATATGTAACATTCATTGTATCGCCCTCCTTTCTTTCGTCCGGAGGGTTCAGCCCCTCCGGTAAAGCAAAACAGGAGGGTGAGCCGCCCTTGGCTCTCTGGTTTCCCACGCGCCTATTTTATCATGATACGGTCAGGCTTTCAAGACCTGATTTTCCACCCGGAAGATACCGCTCTACTTATGATACGGTTCCCCGTTCATGATCCGATACCCCCGATATATCTGCTCCAACAGGATGACCCGCATGAGCTGGTGCGGAAATGTCATCTCCGAAAAACTCAGCGCGTAATCCGACCGCGCGAGGACCTCTTTCCCAAGCCCGATGGAGCCGCCGATGACAAAGGTGATATGGCTTTTTCCGCGCACTCCGAGCTCCTCAAGTTTCTTTGCGAACGCCTCCGAGGAAAGCTGCCGTCCGCCGATTTCCAGCGTTATCACATAAGCGTCCTCTCTGATATGCTCTAAGATCCGTCCTGCCTCTTTTGCGCGGATCAGCTCCTTTTGTGCCTCTTGCGCTGCGTCCGGCGTCTTTTCATCCGCCGTCTCGATGATCTCCAGCCTGCAATACCTGCCGAGGCGTTTCTCATACTCCGAGACGGCTTCCCTCAAATAGCCCTCTTTTATCTTTCCGACCGCGATTACTGTAATTTTCATTTCCGCTTTCTCTGCCCCTCGCCAATTCCTTATGCTAACGCCACATCCAGGATCATCATCAGCACAAAGCCGATGGCGAACCCGATGGTCCCGATATTGCTGTGCTCTCCCTGAGCCGACTCCGGCACAAGCTCCTCCACCACGACGTAGATCATCGCCCCCGCCGCGAATGCCAGCAGGTAGGGAAGCGCCGGCGTGATATAGGCGGCAAGCAGCACCGTAAGCCCTCCCGCGACCGGCTCCACGGCTCCGGACAGCATCCCGTAGAGGAACGCCCTGCCCCGCCCCCGGCCCTCACTTCGGATCGGGAGCGACACAATAAAGCCCTCCGGGAGATTTTGCACGGCGATCCCGATCACCAGTGCAAATGCGCCCGCCAGCGTCACATTGGCATTATCTGTCAGAAGGCCCGCAAAGACCGCTCCGCTTGAGATACCCTCCGGGATATTGTGGATGGTGACTGCCAGCACCAACATCGTCGATCTGGCAAGAGAGACCTTCGGCCCCTCTGCCTGTGAAGAACCGATGTGCATATGTGGAATCGCCCTGTCCAGGAAAAGCAGAAAGGCGATGCCAAGCAGAAATCCGGCGGCTGCCGGGGCAAAGGCGAATTTCCCCAGGTGCGCCGACATATCGATGGCCGGGATGATGAGTGACCACACAGACGCCGCAACCATCACGCCTGCGGCGAAGCCGAGCAGGGCCTTCTGGATGCGAGGCTTCAATTCCTTACGCATAAACAGGACGCAGGCAGCGCCGATTGTTGTTCCCAGAAAAGGGATGATAAGACCGAGAAAAATAACCATACTGTATCTCCTTTTTTTCTGTTAAGATTCCTTTATTTATAATATGACGTTGGGGCAAAATCCCTTCTTCCTAAATTTTCTTTGGCATATTGCAAAAAAAGAGTGTCGTCACTCCGGCGCATGAAAACGGGCGGGTCAGAATTTTCGTCCGCCCGCCCCTGTTTGGAAACTCCGATTATTTCTTGCCAAGTAATTCGTGGATTCCTTTCGCCCCGGCTTTCCCGGCGCCCATCGCAAGGATCACGGTCGCCGCGCCCGTCACGGCGTCGCCGCCTGCAAATACGCAGGCCTTACTCGTCTGCCCGTTCTCCTCCTCTGCCACAATACATTTTCTGCGGTTCGTCTCAAGTCCCTTCGTGGTAGACGCAATCAGCGGGTTCGGGGAGGTTCCAAGAGCCATGATGACCGTGTCCGCCTCAATGTCATATTCCGAACCCGGAATCTCCACCGGACGCCTCCTGCCGGACGCATCCGGCTCTCCAAGCTCCATCTTGATAACTGTCATGCCCCTCACCCATCCGTTCTCATCCACAAGGATTTCCTTCGGGTTGGTGAGCAGATCGAAGATAATGCCCTCTTCCTTCGCGTGATGAACCTCTTCCACTCTTGCCGGAAGCTCTGCCGCGCTCCTGCGGTACACGATATGCACCGCCGCGCCGAGGCGCAGGGCCGTCCTTGCCGCGTCCATCGCCACGTTGCCGCCGCCGACTACCGCAACCTTCTTCCCGGCCACGATCGGGGTGTCATAGGAATCGTCGTAAGCTTTCATCAAATTGCTTCTTGTCAGGTATTCATTTGCGGAGAACACGCCGTTCGCCGTCTCGCCCGGAATCCCCATGAACATCGGAAGCCCCGCGCCGGAGCCGATGAACACGGCCTCGAAAGCTTCCTCCTCCATGAGCTGGTCAACCGTCGTGGACTTGCCGATCACAACGTCCGTCTCAAACTTCACGCCCAGCTCTTTTACCTTTTCAATCTCTTTTTTAACTACCTTCTCCTTCGGGAGACGGAATTCCGGGATGCCGTATACCAGCACGCCGCCGAGCTCATGGAGCGCCTCGAATACCGTCACATCATAACCGAGCTTCGCAAGGTCGCCCGCACAGGTGAGCCCGGACGGGCCGGAGCCGATAACCGCCACTTTATGTCCGTTCGTATGCTCTGCCTTTACCGGCTTAATATCATTCTCCAGCGCATAGTCCGCCACAAACCGCTCCAGCTTACCGATGGAAAGAGGCTCGCCCTTGATGCCGCGGATGCATTTACATTCGCACTGGGACTCCTGTGGACATACGCGCCCGCAGATCGCCGGGAGGGAGGAAGATTCCCCGATTACCTTATATGCGCCCTCCATATCCCCTTCCTTTACTTTGGAGATAAATCCCGGAATATTGATGGATACCGGACATCCCTGGATACATTTTGCATTCTTGCAGTTCAGGCAGCGGGAAGCCTCCTCCATCGCCTCTTCTCTGTTATATCCGTAACATACTTCCTCGAAGTTTGTCGCTCTTACCTTTGCCTCCTGCTCTCTTACAGGAATTCTCTTTAATACATCAGCCATTAGTTGTCACCTCCGCAATTTCCACATCCGCCGTGGTGGGTGTCGCCCTCTTGTACCTTCAGAATCGCACGTCCCTCTTCGGTCTTATACATCTGCTGCC
>CAZFSW010000091.1:0-5503 GCA_964521655.1 uncultured Dorea sp. | reverse complement strand
TACAAAGCGGAGCCTGATTATCCTGCTGCCGCTGACGGAACTGGACACAAACAAGGTCACGCCGGAAAATGCGGCGATGGTAAATGATATTATCATCGCTTACTCGAAGCTTTTGCTGGAGCTGAAATGCCGACAGCCGGGGGCGGACGACGCCGGGCTCCGGGAGGATTTCCACCGGGCGCTTCTGTACATCACGGGCATCAGGGAAAAATAATGGGATTTCCGCACCTCTGCAGTACTCCCTCCCACGCTTCCCTCTCCAGGAGCTCCGGTCTCTCCATCGCAGGCACCTTGCCCACATCCAGCCCCAGCTCCCGCTGCGCATCCCGCGCCGCCTCTTCCAGCGTCATGTCCCGGCCAACTGTCTGCGACATGACCATGTTATTCTGGGAAAATGCGTGGTCATGATCGAACAGCGGGCAGTACCCCGTAAGCTTTCCGGTGCTGTTCTCCATGAAAAATCCCCAGTTCTGTTCATGGCGGTCATTGTTATTGAGCACATAATCTGCTATCTGCATCTGAAGATAAGACGTCCGGTCAATCTCCGAAGCGGCCTCATACGGATCTTTTCCATAGTGTTCACAGAATACACGGAATTCCTCAAATGTTACCAGGGAAACATCCTCGCTGGTGAAAAGCCGTGACTTCACCATCCGTTCCCCCACGCCGCGAAGCCAGCCTTTCCGCTCTTCGGACAGAAATCCGGCGAGCTCTTCTTCCTCCGACAGCGCATACGGGATATGGGGAATCCCCAATGCCTCTAAAATGTCCGAAGCCGGAACCTCGTAACGTCCGACCTTATGGAGATACAATCCATCCGCCTCACGGATCCAGCCCTTCGCGCTCGTCCCCAGCGTGGTGAGCTCCGGGGTATGGATTCTTAAGTTCTTCTCCGGCAGAAATTCGTATAGCCCCTTAAGCTCTGTGCGTATCTGATGAGAACTGCTGCCGGACAATGCAAGCTCTGCCACAAATAAAGTCAGCTCATTCCTGAAAAGGCTGACTTCTTCCCAGGATTTTTCGTCCCCCTCCTGCCGGATCCAATACGCATCCTCCAGGCTTAACCCCCGACATGCCTTACAGACTGCATAGCGGTTTGTCTGGGACAACCGCAGGGAATTTAAGATCTCCTTTGCATAGCTTCTGCCGATGGACAGCGTGCGGTTTGCCGCCCATTCCAAGAACTCAGGGAACGATACCGGAGTTTTGCGAAGAGCAAAAGGAAGCCTGTCAAAGTCTATGATCTGACAGGCTCCGTTCTCCTCCACCTTTAAAACCGGGCTGTCCTTTAACATCAGCCACATGGCACACACCTCCCAATGATCAGGCTTCTGCTTCCAGCCCTTCCGCGCGGATGACATCCACTACCTGCGCCACATACTTTCCGCACAGCTCGTCGGTCCTGGCCTCGACCATGACGCGGATCACGGGCTCCGTGCCGCTCTCCCTCACGAGGATGCGCCCGTCGTCGCCAAGCGCCGCAGCCACAGCGTCAACCGCCTTTTTCACCTCCGGGTTCTCTCGGGCTTCCTTCTTGTCGGAGACGCGCACATTCTGAAGAAGCTGCGGGTAGATCTGCACCGGCTCCGCGAGCTTTGCAAGGCTTAACTTCTTTTCCATCATCACCTCCATGACCATGAGGGAGGTGAGGATCCCGTCCCCTGTCGTCGCGTGCTTGCTGAAAATGATATGCCCGGACTGCTCGCCGCCGAGACAGAAATTATTCTGTACCATGTTCTCATACACATACTTATCCCCAACCGCAGTCTTCTCATAGCGGATCCCTGCCTTGTCGCACGCTTTATAAAGCCCCAGGTTGGACATGACGGTGGTGACGATCGTATCGCCGCTTAGCCGTCCGTTTTCCTTGAGGTATTTGCCGCAGATATACATAATCAGGTCGCCGTCCACGACCTCGCCGTTCTCGTCCACGGCGATACAGCGGTCCGCATCCCCGTCAAACGCAAAGCCCACATCCAGCTTCTTCTCCTTCACAAACTCCTGCAGCGCCTCAATATGGGTCGAGCCGCAGCCCCGGTTGATATTCGTCCCGTCCGGCTCGCAGCTGATCACATAGGTCTTCGCCCCGAGGGCGTCATAGACGCTCTTGGCTATAGCAAACGCGCTGCCGTTCGAACAGTCGAGCCCCACCCTCTTATCCTTGAAGGAACGTGTCGCGAGGGAAATGAGATAGCCGATGTAACGGTTCCGCCCCGCCGCATAGTCAATCGTGCGCCCGATGTCCTCCTTCTTCGCAAGCGGAAGCTCCCCAAGCTCACCGTCGATGTAGCGCTCAATCTTCTCCTCGACCTCGGCCTCCATCTTGTGGCCTTTCCCGTTGATGACCTTGATGCCGTTGTCATAGTATGGGTTGTGGCTTGCGGAAATCATGATCCCGCAGTCAAAGTCCTCAGTGCGCGCCACATAGGACACGCTCGGCGTCGTCGTCACATGGAGCAGATACGCATTCGCGCCAGAGGCGGTCAGGCCAGCCGCAAGCGCATACTCAAACATATAGCTGCTTCTTCTGGTGTCCTTGCCGATCACGATTTTCGCTTTATGCTCCTGTCCGAAATACCAGCCGAGGAACCGTCCAACCTTAAACGCATGCTCCACCGTCAGCGCTTCATTCGCCTCGCCACGGAAGCCGTCTGTTCCAAAATATTTTCCCATAATCATAATTCTCCTTCATATTACATTCATTGTATGACTGTTTTATTATATGACGTTTTCCGGGAAGATACAAGAATTTTTCCGCCTGTGTTTGCGTCAGGTGTCCGTCGCCTGTGCGGCCTTTCATCTTTATAAACCTGTTTTTTCACTTGAAATTCATACTTATTTATGTATAATGAAAATGTCTGTTAAAACGACGAAAGTATTGAAAATATGATGTTTTTATGCGATAAAGGCAAGAATGACCTTATGGCTACCATTGATAGGATTATCTGCGAACCAGTACGAGAGGGGGATATGGATGTACCGCTGTCATCTTCAATTTTATTTTGCAGGACATCCCTGCCGGGAATTTGAAATGATAAAGGGAATGCCCCCGCTGGAGCATTTCACCCATGATTTTGCCGAAAGCGGACAGCCACAGGATAATCTTCTGGCCAATGCCGACGTCGTCCTGGCAAACCTCCCGGACACTGATGCAGATGCGGCAGAGATGATGAGGGCACTTGCCGCAGGCAAATCAGAGGCAGCCGAGCTCATCATCCTCGCAAGGAACGGGAGGATCCAGCTCCTTTCGGACTATCTGGCAGACATCCGCGATATCTGGACACTCCCCATGTCCGCAGAAGAGCTGCGCTTCCGTTTCCTGCGCTGGCAGCAGGCATACAAGCTGCGCATGGACTTCCGGCAGACCGGCCAATATCTGGAAGCCACAATCAACAGCACCCCTGACCTCATCTGCTGCAAGAGTAAAGACGGCATCCACGAGAAAGCAAACGACAGCTTCCGCAAAGCGGTCGGCATCGGGACTGACGTCACGCAGGAGCGGGATTACGAGCAGGAACTCCTGAAAAAGAACCGCACCTTAGAGACTATCTTTACTGCCCTGGACTGCGGGGTCCTCTGCCATAGCTTAGACGGCTCCCGCATCTTAAGCGTCAACCAGGCCGCCCTTAATATTCTCGGCTATGAATCTCAGGAAGAGCTGAGGCTGGCGGGCTTTAACATGGTGGCCCAGTCTGTGCTGGACGAAGACAAGCCAAAGCTTCGCGCATGCATCAGGGCCTTGAAGAGAGAAGGGGACAGCGGCAATATTGAATACCGCGTGCTGCACAAGGACGGCGAGATTCTCCATGTCATGGGGAATATCAAGCTTGTAAAGGAGAACGGCGAGCTCTTCTACCAGCGTTTTCTTCTGGACTGCACCGCGCAGAAGCTGCGGGAGGAAAAGCAGGAGCTTCATCAGGCGGAACTCGTACAGGCATTAAGCATCGATTATAACCTGGTCTTCTTCTTCGATCTGGACACGGGCATGGGAAACTCGCTTCGGATCGACCAGGAAAGCATACGCAGGTTCCCCTTTGCATTTAGCGGGGAAATATCGCTGAAAGAGAGTATGGAGCAGTATATCGGGGAGCTGGTGTGCAAAGAAGACCAGGAGATGTTCCGGCAGGCAGTTTCACAGGACAGCCTGAAAAAAGAGCTGGCCAAAAAAAAGCTTCATTACCTGAACTACCGCATTGTCAGGGAAGGCGAGATGAGATACTACGAAATGAAAGCTGTGCGCGCGGGGACGTGGGCCAAAAATCACGGCGTCGTCTTAGGATTCCGGAGTGTGGACGAGGAGACCCGCAAGGAGATCGAGCAGAAGCAGCTTTTAGAAGACGCGCTTTTACAGGCAAAGCGCGCAAACAAAGCAAAAAGCACGTTCCTTTCTAATATGTCGCACGACATCCGCACTCCCATGAACGCCATCGTCGGATTTACCTCACTCGCCCTCTCACACATAGACGATCGGGAAAAGGTGGCGGAATACCTGTCCAAAATCACCGTCTCAGGAAACCATTTACTGAACCTCATCAACGACGTCCTTGACATGAGCCAGATCGAAAGCGGCAAGGTCCAGCTCGAAGAACTCCCCTGCGCGATATCTGGCATCCTGAACGGTCTTAGTAACATCATACAGGCGGATGTCAGCGCAAAGCAACTGACATTTTCCCTGGATGCTGCTAACATTCTGCATGATGAAATCTATTGCGACAAGCTCCGGCTGAACCAGATTCTTCTGAATATCCTCAGTAATTCTGTCAAATATACAAAGCCCGGAGGAATAATCTCCCTGCGGGTAACGGAAAATTCATGGGCTCCGGCGGGATTCGCAAACTATGAGTTTTGCATCCGGGATAACGGCATCGGCATGAGCCAGGAGTTCATAGCGCATATCTTCGAACCCTTCGAGCGGGAGCAGAACACGACCACCAGCGGCATTGAAGGAACCGGCCTGGGCCTGGCAATCACAAAAAACATCGTCGATATGATGAATGGAAATATTTCCGTGAAAAGCCACCCGGACATGGGAACGGAAGTCACGGTATCGCTCACCTTCCGCCTGAATCCGAGGGAAAATTGTGCTGCGGACGAAGAGCCAAAAGCTCCCGGCGTCAGAATTGTTTCTGATAAATTTTGCGGCATACGGCTTCTCTTAGTGGAGGATAACGAATTAAACCAGGAAATCGCCGCCGCTCTCTTAGAGGACGCCGGATTTATCACTGAGACTGCGGAAAATGGGAAGATTGCCGTAGATATGGTGAAAAACTCGGACCCTGGCTATTATAAGCTGGTGCTGATGGATATCCAGATGCCGGTTATGAACGGCTACGAGGCCGCCAGAGCCATCCGCGCTCTGGACGATCAAGAGCTGGCGGCGATCCCGATTCTCGCGATGACCGCCAACGCCTTTGAAGAAGACAGAAAAGCGGCCCTGCAATGCGGCATGAACGGGCACATTGCAAAGCCGGTAGATATCAATAAGCTTTTAGACGCACTGGAT
>CAZFSW010000090.1:0-5525 GCA_964521655.1 uncultured Dorea sp. | reverse complement strand
AGGCTGAAAAACGAGGAACAAAAAGAGGCGGTCATGGAGGCGGCAGGGGAGCGCTTAGACGCACAGATAGAGAACTTTGAGGGATACGGAGCCAGCCAGACAAAGCTTCTGAAATCCGCCATTTTGGAAGACAGAGGAAGCTATGTGTTCCTAAATGTCGGGGAAAATGCGGACAAGGCGTATGAGGCATTCAAAAAAAGCTTGTAGCTATAGAAGGAACAAAAGAAATGCTGTTTAGCAGTATCGTATTTTTATTTACATTTTTACCGCTTGTTTTAATCCTGTATTATATCGCGCCGAGATTCCTCAAGAATCCCGTGCTTCTCCTGTGCAGCCTTGTTTTCTATGCGTGGGGCGAGCCGGTGTATATTTTCCTGATGATATTTTCTATCCTCATGAATTATATATGCGGGCTGGATATTGCGAGGAACCAAAAAAGCGGGAAGCGCGCAAAAAAAGGCCTCATATTTGCTGTGGCAGCGGATCTGGGCGTGCTGGGCTTTTTTAAATATGAGGGCTTTCTGCTGGGGAGCCTGAACGCGGTGCTCCCCATCGATATCCCGTACCGGGAGCTGCCGCTTCCGATAGGGATCTCGTTTTATACCTTTCAGATCCTGTCGTACATCATTGATGTGTACCGGGGAAAGGTGCGGGTACAGAAGAACCTGCTGGATTTCGCGCTCTACGTGACGATGTTCCCGCAGTTGATCGCGGGCCCCATCGTGCAGTATTCCGATATCGAGAGACAGCTCCACACGAGAAAGGAGTCTCTGGAAAAGTTTGGGGAGGGTGTACTTTACTTTATCCGCGGGCTCTCCAAGAAAGTGCTCCTTGCCAATACCATCGGGGCAGTGTTCGACAAGGTCTCCGCCATGCGGCCCGGGCAGGTATCGGTGCTCACGGCATGGCTTGGCTGCGCGGCGTATGCGTTCCAGATTTATTTTGACTTCAGCGGCTATTCGGATATGGCTGTGGGGCTTGGCAAGATGTTCGGGTTCGAGTTCAAGAGGAACTTCCTGTATCCGTATGTGTCGAAGAGCATTACGGAATTTTGGAGAAGGTGGCATATTTCCCTGAGCACATGGTTCCGGGAGTATGTGTATATCCCGCTGGGCGGCAATCGGGTGAGCGCCGGGAAGCATATCCGCAATATCCTCGTAGTATGGATGCTGACCGGGCTGTGGCACGGAGCGGCGTGGAATTTTGTGGCGTGGGGGCTGTATTACGGGCTCTTGCTCCTGCTGGAGAAATATGTGCTGGCAGGGATACTGGGGAGGCTTCCGGCCTTTGTCCGGCATATATACTGCCAGATCCTTGTCCTCGTCGGATGGGTGTTCTTCTTTAGCCCTACGCTCGGCGGCGCGCTGGATTATCTGGGACTGATGGCGGGATCGGGCGGACACGGGCTGATAGACAGGGAGGGCTTATATCTTCTTGCAACGAACGCGGTTCTGTGGATTCTGCTGATCATCGGCTCGGGCCCGGCTGTACACAGCGTCTATGAGCGGATCATCTATAAAGGCGGCCATGTAAGCGTCGGAGTGAACTGTATCGTGTACGGCCTGCTCTTTTTGTTGTGCGTGATGTATCTGGTGACGGAGACCTATAATCCGTTTTTATATTTCAGATTCTAGGAGTTTGAGGATGGAAAGAAAGAAAAAGAAAAGGAGATCCGGCAGTTACCGCGCCGCAGCGTTTCTATTTATCGCGCTTACTGCCGGCATCTGTCTGTTCAATCTGTTTTCAAAGGATAAGGAGTTTTCAGAAAAAGAAAACCGCGCGCTGCAGCAGAAGCCGTCTCTTACGGCAAGTTCCCTGGAGAGCGGGAGGTTCATGGATCAATATGAAACCTACAAGGCAGACCAGTTTGCGGGGCGGGATTTATGGGTAACATTAAAGACAGGCGTAAGCCTTTTGATGGGGGAACGGGAATCGAACGGCATTTTCAAGGGGAAGAAGAGCTATCTTTTAGAGGATATCGCCAGCCCCGACGAAGAGCAGCTTGCGGAAAACCTGGACGCGATGAAGGAGTTCCGCGGGGAGTATCCGGAGGTGGGCTTCTATATGCTCCTTGCCCCGAACGCGGCAAATATCCTGTCGGATAAGCTGCCGCAGCTCGCCGTGACGGAGGACCAGCAAAAGCAGCTTGCGCAGATACAGGAGACGCTGGGCGGCGATTATGTATGGGTGGACGCCCAGAAAGCATTGAAGAAACAGAAGGAAAAAAATATATATTATCATACGGATCATCACTGGACGACGTTAGGGGCATACTATGCCTATCAGGAGCTTGCGCAGACGATGGGGCTTGATACCGCGAAGGCGCCGGAGCTTAAGGCTTACGCCGTGACCGGGGATTTTAACGGGACGCTCTCCGCCTCCAGCGGGTACGAGGCGGGCTACCGCGAGCCAATCTACATCTACAGCGCCGAGAACATTGAAGAAAATCCAAAGGTCGTGGTCGAGTATGTGGAGGAGGGGACAAAGACGGCCACGCTCTATGACAGCACGAAGCTTGAGGAACGCGACAAATACGCCGTATTCCTCGGCGGGAATTATCCCATGGTCGATATCCGCACGACGGCTGATTCCAGAGAGCGGCTATTGATCGTGAAGGATTCCTACGCAAACTGCCTGATCCCGTTTCTCACCCCTTATTACCGGGAGATTATCGTGATCGACCCCCGCTATTATTACGGGGATATCCGCAAGGTGATGGACGAAAAGCGTGTGGATCAGGTACTATTTCTGTATAATGGGAATACATTTGCAAAGGATAATAATATCAGCGGAGTGTTAGCGGATGATGAGACTGAATAAATATCTAAGTGAGTCAGGCGTCTGCTCCAGAAGGGAAGCGGACCGCCTGATCCAGTCCGGCAAGGTGACCGTGGACGGACAGCGCGCGTCTGTGGGAATGTCTGTGGAGGAGGGACAGACAGTCCGGGTCGGGAAACAGGTGATCCACGGGAGAGGCGAAACGGTCGTGCTTGCGGTCAACAAGCCTGCGGGCGTCGTATGTACGGAGGATATGCGGGTGAGGAACAATATCATCCGCTTTCTGGACTATCCGGTGCGTGTCACCTACGCGGGGAGGCTTGACAAGGATTCGGAGGGGCTTCTGATCATGACCAACGACGGGGCGCTCATCAACCGGATGATGCGCGCGCGTTACGGGCATGAAAAGGAGTACAGGGTGAGGGTGGCAAAGCCGCTGACAGATGAGTTTATCAGGAACATGTCGCAGGGCGTCCATATCACAGACCGGGAGAAGGGGCTTGACGAGGTGACGAGGCGCTGCAAGGTCACAAGGCTTGGGAAATATACCTTTTCCATCGTACTGACCCAGGGGCTTAACCGCCAGATCCGCAGGATGTGCGGGGCGCTTGGGTATCAGGTGAAAAAAATCGTGAGAACCAGGATTATGAATATTGAGCTTGGCACGCTGAAGCCAGGTGCTTACCGCAGGCTCACAGAACAGGAGTTAAGGGAATTATATGAACGGGCAGAAACAGCAGAGGATGAAGGAACTGGTCAGTTTACTGGATAGAGCGGGCCGCGCCTATTATCAGGACGCGGAGGAGATCATGAGCAACTATGAGTATGATAAGCTCTATGACGAGCTTTGCAGATTGGAGCGGGAGCTTGGGATCACGCTCGCGGGCAGCCCCACGGCGAAGGTCGGGTACGAGGTGTTAAGTGAGCTTCCAAAGGAGCGCCACGAGCGCCCCATGCTCTCGCTTGACAAGACGAAGGATGTGGAGGAGCTGAAAGATTTTCTCGGAGACCAGAAAGCGATCATGTCGTGGAAGCTGGACGGGCTGACTGTCGTACTTACCTACCGGGGCGGGAAGCTCTATAAGGCGGTCACGCGGGGAAATGGCGAGATCGGCGAGGTCATCACGAACAACGCGCGGGTGTTTAAAAATGTGCCGCTGGAAATCCGCTATCCGGGCGAGCTTATCCTGCGCGGCGAGGCGGTGATCGGCTATCGGGATTTTGAGAGGATCAACTCGGAGATCCAGGAGGCGGAGGCAAAATATAAGAATCCGCGCAATCTGTGCAGCGGGTCGGTCAGGCAGCTAAATAACGAGATCACGGCGAAGCGCAATGTACGCTTCTACGCATTTGCCCTGGTGCGGGCGGACGGGGTAGATTTCCAAAATTCCCGCGCCCGCCAGCTAAACTGGCTTGGGGAGCAGGGCTTTGAGGCGGTCGAGTTCCATGAGGTGACAAGGGATACCGTGGAGGCGGAAGTTATTAAATTTTCAGAAAAAATTGCTAAAAATGATTTCCCATCGGACGGACTTGTGCTAGTATATGATGATATAGCGTACGGTGAATCCCTGGGGCGCACATCCAAGTTTCCGCGGGATTCCTTCGCGTTCAAGTGGGCGGACGAGGTGCAGCAGACCACGCTTTTGGAAATCGAATGGAGCCCGTCGCGCACGGGGCTTATCAACCCGGTGGCCATCTTCTCCCCCGTGGAGCTGGAGGGGACGACAGTGAGCCGCGCCAGCGTCCACAATATCAGCATTATGGAGGAGCTGGAGCTTGGCGTGGGGGATGACATCGAGGTGTACAAGGCGAACATGATCATCCCTCAGATTGCCGAAAACCTCACGAGAAGCGGGGTGAAGGATATCCCGGATACCTGTCCCGTGTGCGGGGGAAGGGCCGAGGTGCGGCAGGTGGGCAGCGCAAAAGCCCTGTACTGCACGAACCCGCAGTGCCAGGCGAAGCATGTGAAAGCATTTACCCTCTTCGTAAGCCGCGATGCGCTCAATATCGAGGGGCTTTCCGAGGCGACGCTGGAGAAATTCATCGCCAGAGGCTATATCAGAGAGTTCGCGGATATCTTCCATCTGGACCGCTATGAGAATGAGATTAAGGAGATGGAGGGCTTCGGGGAGAAGTCTTACCAGAATCTGATCGAGAGTATCCGCAGGGCGCGCACGACGACCCTGCCGAGAGTCATCTACGCGCTGGGGATACCGGGCATCGGGCTTGCTGGCGCAAAGCTCCTCTGCCGGGAATTTGGCTATGATATCCGCAGGCTGACGGGCGCGACAGAGGAGGAGCTGGACGAGATACCGGGCGTGGGAGAGGTACTTGCGAAGGCATTTTCCGAGTATTTCTCGGACGGCGGCAATATGGAACGGCTTCACAGGCTCCTGGGGGAGTTAGAGATACCAGAGGAGAAGGAAGAGGCGGAGCAGATTTTTGCAGGGGTCAATTTCGTTATCACCGGGAGCGTGGAGCATTTTGCCAACCGGGGAGAAGTCAAGGAGCTCATCGAGAGCATGGGCGGAAAGGTCACGGGATCCGTCACCTCGAAGACAAATTATCTGATTAACAATGATACGGCGTCCGCGTCGTCGAAAAATAAAAAAGCAAAGGAGCTGGGCGTTCCGGTCATTTCGGAGGAGCAGTTCTTAGAAATGGCCGGGGAAGGCAGGCAGAGAAGGGAAAGAAACCATGTCAGATTATGATTACAGGGAAGAAATTGATAAGGAAGAGCCGGA
>CAZFSW010000089.1:0-5560 GCA_964521655.1 uncultured Dorea sp. | reverse complement strand
AAGCTTGGCGAGGTACTTTCGAGCCTAGCGTTTACTTAGTTCACCGACCTTAGCGAGGTTTTACACGAGCTTAGTGAGGTGAACATACCCAAGCTAGGCGAGGTGAACATACCCATATGATATATGATGAGGAGGTATATGATTATATGGCGAGAAGAAAAATTATTGCAGGGAATTGGAAGATGAATAAGACTCCGAGCGAGGCGGTCGCCTTAGTCGAGGAGTTAAAGCCACTGGTCAAAAATGACGATGCGGACGTGGTATTCTGCGTTCCGGCGATCGACATCATCCCGGTCGTGAAAGCGTGCGAGGGGACCAATATCCAGGTGGGCGCGGAGAATATGTATTTTGAGGAGAAGGGCGCTTACACGGGAGAGATTTCCCCGGCGATGCTCACCGATGCGGGAGTGAAATACGTTGTCCTCGGACATTCTGAGAGGAGAGAGTATTTCGCGGAGACGAATGAGACGGTGAATAAAAAGGTGCTGAAAGCGTTTGAGCACGGGCTTACGCCGATTATGTGCTGCGGGGAGACGTTAGAGCAGCGTGAGCAGGGCGTGACGATGGATTTTATCCGCCAGCAGGTGAAGGTTGGTCTTTTGAATGTCACAGCAGAGCAGGCGAAGCAGGCGGTCATCGCCTATGAGCCGATCTGGGCGATCGGGACGGGAAAGACCGCCACGACGGAGCAGGCGCAGGAGGTGTGCGCGGGGATCCGCGCATGCATCGCCGAAATCTATGACGGTGCAACGGCAGAGGCCATCCGCATCCAGTACGGCGGCTCTGTAAACGGAGGAAACGCGGCGGAATTATTCGCGCAGCCGGATATCGACGGCGGGCTTGTGGGCGGCGCTTCCCTGAAGGCGGACTTTGGGAAGATCGTCAACTATCAGTAAGAAATAGTCAGTCGCAGGGGGCAGCACACGCTTCCTGCGATTTTTCGGTGAGAGGACATGGGATGATCTACAGGGAGATTAAAATTCGCGCAGAGGGTTCTATGCAGGAGGCGCTGGCGGCGTTTTATATTTTAGATACGCCCCATGACCGGGGGCTTAAGATACGGAGGCGGCCGCTCATCCTCATCTGTCCGGGAGGCGGCTATGAGCAGGTCAGCTTCCGGGAGGGCGAGCCTGTCGCCATGCATTTCCTGAGCGTGGGATATCATGCGTGCGTGCTCAGGTATTCTGTGGCCCCGGCGGTATTCCCCGCACAGGTGCTTGAGGTGGGGCAGACGGTGAGGCTCATCCGGGAACACGCGGAAGAGTGGAATATTGACGCGGATAAACTGGTTATCCAGGGATCGTCGGCGGGCGGACATCTCGCGGCGAGCTACGGCATCTTTTGGAATCAGGATTTCATGACAGCGAAGCTTCAGACGGAGGCGCGGGAGCTAAAGCCGGCGGGGATCATGCTAAGTTACCCGGTCATCACCTCCGACCCGCGCTACGCGCATATGGACAGCTTTTGCAACCTCCTGGGAGAGAAGTTTGGGCGGCTTAGGGAGGCGATGTCTCTGGAACGCCAGGTGACACAGGCGATGCCGCCCTGCTTTCTCTGGCATACGATGGCGGATGCCTCCGTTCCGGTGGAAAATTCGCTGCTTATGGCGATGGCGCTGAAGCGGGCGCAAGTGCCGGCGGAGCTTCACATATTCCCGGAGGGGGAGCATGGGCTGAGCCTTGCAAGCCCGCTTGTGGAGCGCGAGGACGGAAGCGGGGTGCAGCCCCAGTGCGCGCGCTGGACAGAGCTTGCGGATGCGTGGCTTGAGAGCCTGTTTGCGAAAATGTGACAAGAAAAAAAGAAGGAGAATGGATATGGCGAAGAGACCAACAGTATTGATGATTTTGGATGGGTATGGACTTAGGGACGACATCAGGGGGAACGCTGTGAAAGAGGGAAAAACCCCGGTTATGGACAAGCTGATGGAGGAGTGCCCGTTTGTGAAGGGAAATGCCAGCGGCATGGCGGTCGGCCTCCCGGAAGGGCAGATGGGCAATTCCGAGGTGGGGCATCTGAATATGGGCGCGGGGCGCATTGTATACCAAGATCTGACTAAGATCACAAAGGCGATCCAGGATGGGGATTTCTTTGAGAATGAGGCGCTTCTTGAGGCGTGTGGGAATGTGAAGAAAAATGGCAGCGCCCTGCATCTGTACGGGCTGGTGTCGGACGGCGGCGTACACAGCCACAATACGCATATCTATGGGCTTCTGGAGCTGGCGAAGCGTCAGGGGATCGAGAAGGTGTATGTACACTGCTTCCTCGACGGGCGGGACACACCCCCGACATCCGGCAAGGAATATGTGGAGGAGCTGGAGGCGAAGATGAAGGAGATCGGCGTCGGCGAGGTAGCGACGGTCATGGGCCGTTACTACGTGATGGACCGCGACAACCGCTGGGAGCGCGTGGAGAAAGCATACCGGGCGTTAGTTTACGGCGAGGGCGAGAAGGCGAAGAGCGCCCCGGAGGGCATCCAGGCCTCCTACGATAAGGGAGTTACGGACGAGTTCGTGCTTCCGACCGTGGTACAAAAGGACGGCGCGCCGGTGGCGACGGTTCAGAGCGGGGATTCCGTTATTTTCTACAATTTCCGCCCCGACCGCGCAAGGGAGATCACGAGGGCGTTCTGCGCGGATGATTTTACAGGGTTTGACCGGGGGGAACGAGTGAAGACGACCTATGTGTGCTTTACGGAATATGATGTGACGATTCCAAACAAGCTGGTGGCGTTCGTCAAGGAGGAGATCACGAACACCTTCGGCGAATACCTGTCGAAGCACGGGCTTAAGCAGGCGCGGATCGCGGAGACGGAAAAGTACGCGCATGTGACATTTTTCTTTAACGGCGGCGTGGAGAAGCCGAACGAGGGCGAGGACCGCATCCTCGTCAATTCCCCGAAGGTGGCGACTTATGACCTGAAACCGGAGATGAGCGCCTACGAGGTGTGCGATAAACTCACGCAGGCCATCCGCTCGGGGAAATACGATGTGATCATCATTAATTTTGCGAACCCGGACATGGTGGGGCACACGGGAGTCGAGGCGGCGGCGATCAAAGCAATCGAGGCTGTGGACGAGTGCGTCGGGAAAGCGGTGGAGGCTGTACGGGAGGTGGACGGGCAGATGTTTATCTGCGCGGATCACGGCAATGCGGAGCAGCTCATCGACGAGGAGACGGGCGAGCCGTTTACCGCGCACACCACGAATCCGGTGCCGTTCCTTCTTGTAAATACAGACCCATCCTATACGCTCCGGGAGGGCGGCTGTCTTGCGGACATCGCGCCGACGCTCATCGAACTGATGGGGATGGAGCAGCCGGAAGAGATGACCGGCAAATCGCTGCTATGCAGAAAATAAGCCGTGGAAAACGATCCCGCCACTGTGGAGGATGTATCAATGGGGGCTTTCCTTATGGGAACCAGAAATGAATTATTACAGAAAATAGAAGACGGCTATCCGAAATTCAGCAAGGGACAGAAGAAGCTGGCGGACTTTGTGCGCAAGGATTATGACAAAGCGGCGTTCCTCACGGCGGCGAAGATGGGAGAGGAGGTCGGGGTGAGCGAGTCCACGGTGGTGCGCTTCGCCACGGCGCTCGGCTATGGCGGCTATCCGGAGTTCCAGAGGGCGCTTGGCGAGATGGTGCGCACGAAGCTCAATTCCATCCAGCGCATGGAGGTGACTTACGGGCGCATCAGCCAGAGCGAGATCCTCTCCACGGTGCTTCAGTCGGATATCGAGAAAATCAGGCTCACCATGTCCGCGATCGACCATGAGGCGTTTGAAATGGCGGTGGAAACCATCTTGAACGCAAGGCGGATCTATGTGATCGGAATCCGGAGCTGCGCGCCGCTTGCGCAGTTCCTCTCATTTTATCTGAACCTGATCTGTGAGGACGTGATTTCTGTACATACGAACAGCTCCAGCGAGATATTTGAGCAGATGATCCGCATCGGGGAGCAGGACGTGGTTATTGGCATCAGCTTTCCGCGCTATTCCATGCGCACCCTCAAGGCGCTGGAATTCGCCAGCAACCGCAAGGCAAAGGTGATCACGCTCACGGACAGCGTGCATTCCCCGATGAACCTGTATTCCTCCTGCAACCTGATTGCGAAAAGCGATATGGCGTCCATCGTAGATTCCCTCGTCGCCCCCTTAAGTGTGGTAAATGCCCTTGTCGTCGCCCTGTGCATGAAGAAGCAGAAGGAAGTGATCGTTACGCTGGAGACGCTGGAGGACATCTGGGACGAATATCAGGTCTACAGCAAGGATGAGCTGAATATGATCGGAGACGCCGTGACGCTTTCGGATGTGGAGGCAGGCGAAGGAGAGAAGGATGAGTAAGGTACTGGTGATCGGCGGCGGCGCGGCAGGCATGGCGGCGGCTGTGGCGGCGGCGGAAAACGGGCATCAGGCCATCCTGCTGGAAAAGAATGAAAAGCTGGGGAAGAAGCTCTTTATCACGGGGAAGGGGCGATGCAACTTCACGAATGCCTGCGACATGGACGCCATGATCTCCTCCGTGGCGACGGGCGGACGCTTCCTGTACAGCAGCTTCCTCGGATATACGAACCGGGATGTGATAGATTTTTTTGAAGGGCTCGGAGTAAAGACGAAGATAGAGCGCGGCGGGAGAGTATTCCCGGCGTCAGACCACTCTTCGGACATCATCCGCGCCTTAGAGAGCAAACTTCACCGCCTGCACGTGGAGGTGAGGCGAAAGGCGCAGGTGAAATCTGTAAAGGCCCGTGAGGGGAGATTTTGTAGCCTTACCCTTGCGGACGAAAGCGCAATAGCCGGAGACGCCTGTATCATAGCGACGGGCGGGCTGTCCTACCCGTCCACAGGCTCTACCGGCGACGGCCTGCGCTTCGCCAGGTCGCTGGGGCATACGGCTTCGCCCTGTATCCCATCGCTGGTCCCGATAGAGACAGAAGAGAAATGGGTGAGAAAATTACAGGGGTTATCGCTGCGCAATGTGGAGGTTTCCGTCTACAACGGGAAAAAAAGGCGGTTCCGGGAATTTGGCGAGATGCTTTTTACGCATTACGGGGTGAGCGGCCCGTTGATCTTAAGCGCCAGCAGCTATGTGGGGCGCGAGCTTGCAGACGGCCCCTTAAGGCTGGAGATCGACTTAAAGCCCGCGCTGGATGAGCAGACCCTTGATAAGAGGGTGCTGAGGGATTTTGAAGAGAACCGGAACAGGCAGTTTAAAAACGCGCTTGGAAAATTATTCCCTGCAAAACTGATCCCGGTTATGATAGAATTAAGCAGGATCGACCCGGAGAAAAAAGTGAATTTAATATCCAGAGCGGAGCGGGCGGCGTTTATAAGGCTTATCAAGCACTTGAGGATGACGCTTACGGGGCTTCGGGGGTATGATGAGGCGATTATCACGAAGGGCGGAGTTGCGACGAAGGAGGTGGACCCCGCGACGATGGAGTCGAAGCTGATACGGGGAGTCCATTTTGCGGGCGAGGTGCTGGATGTGGACGCGCTGACAGGCGGCTTCAACTTACAGATTGCGTGGTCTACGGGAGCTGCGGCAGGCAGGGGAGTCA
>CAZFSW010000088.1:0-5586 GCA_964521655.1 uncultured Dorea sp. | reverse complement strand
GCATCCATCGCTGTCAAAACAAAAACCGGAAAGGAAGGGATTGAAAAGCCGTAGCTACCTGGTAGCTGCGGCTTTCTGTAATGCGTCGTCAATCGCGTTGATTATGACCTGCGAGGTATAAGGGCTGTCGCTGGAATATTCGATGCCGTCGAGGGATTGCTTTTCATAGACCTGTTCCGCGATTTCCTCAATGGCGGGCTGGATGAGCGGGTACATGGCGGCGACGGTCTCGTCGAGGTTCGAGAAACGGATGGAATTGATATGCGACTCATCCACTGTGACTTCCACCTCAAGCGCCGTGTTGTTGAGGGTTACGGCGGAGGTGTAGACTCCGGGGACGTATTTTTGTTCGTCCCCCGCTTTCCTGCCGCTTTTGGGCAGGAACATAAATACCAGTAATAGGATCAATACTATTGCTAACACGGCGAAGATTGCCGTATAGATAATTTCTTTCATATGAAGCACTACGATTTTGGTCTTGGAACTCATAATATCCTCCTGTATCTGTTTATGATAGTCCGGGTTCTCTATAATGTATGAAAAAAAGCTGGAAAATATGCATTTTATCCTGTAGAATGGAAAAGAAAGGTTAAGGGGAAGATGAAAATGTTTGTGATCGCGGGACTTGGGAACCCGGAGCCGGAGTATGCCGGGACAAGGCATAATGTAGGGTTTGACGTTATAAATGCCCTTGCGGGCAAATATAATATATCCGTAGACAGTAAGAAGGGACGCGCCCTCATCGGGAAAGGAGTGGTCGCGGGCAGACAGGCGCTCCTTGTCAAGCCGCAGACCTATATGAACTTAAGCGGAGAGAGCATCCGGGGCTTTATGGATTATTATAAGCTGGATCCAGAGACAGAGCTTCTGGTGATCTATGACGATGTCAGCCTCCCGCTGGGGAAGATCCGGGTAAGAGGCAGGGGAAGCGCCGGAGGGCATAACGGGATGAAGAATATCATCGCCTGTCTGGGAACAGATGTATTTGCCCGGATCAAGGTGGGAATCGGGGAGAAGCCGCCTCATTATGATCTGGTCGATTACGTTTTGAGCCGTTTTTCTAAGGAGGAGCGGGAGATTATGGAGGAGGCTTACGCCCGCGCGGTTTGCGCCGCCGAGATGGTCGCGGCGGGGGATATCCGGGCGGCGATGAATGAATATAATAGAAAAATAAGGATTACGGAGGAGTAGGATGCGGGCTCTGGTCGCGCCGCTTGCGGAGCTGGCGGAATATGATGAGATCATCAGGCGAAGGAGGGAGGGCCCGGGGATGCTCTGCATTTCCGGGTGTGTCAATTCGCAGAAAACCCATATGATGTATGCGCTGGGCGATGGCTTTCGGTACAAGGTCATCGCTTGTTCCAGTGAGTCAAAAGCAAGGCAGGTGTATGAGGAATACCGTTTTTTAGATGCGGATACGTGGCTGTATCCGGCGAAGGATCTGCTGTTTTATCAGGCGGATCTGCGAAGCGGGGAGCTGATCCGCCAGCGCATGGAGGTGCTCCAGGCGGTGATGGAGGGCGGGCCGGCTACGGTTGTGACAAGCTTTGACGCATTCATGGATGCGCTTGTGCCGAGGGAGGAGCTTTTGAGCCGGGTCGTGAAAATAGCCGCAGACAGTGTGCTGGATATGGGGGAAATGGAGCAGAGGCTTACCCGTATTGGCTACGTCAGGGAGGGTCAGGTAGAGGCGCCCGGGCAGTTCGCGGTAAGAGGCGGGATCCTGGACGTCTATCCGCTGACGGAGGAGCTTCCGGTACGCATCGAGCTGTGGGGGGATGAGGTGGACTCCATCCGCACCTTCGACGTGGGGACACAGCGCTCCATTGAAAATCTGAATGAGGCGGTCATCTATCCGGCTACGGAATTCCCGGAGGATGGGGGAGAGCGGGTTTCGTTCCTTGATTATTTCCCATTCCGGGACACGCTTCTCTGCCTCGATGAGCCTGTGCGCCTGCTGGAGAAGGGGCAGGCTGTGGAGGATGAATTTCTGGAGGCGCAGAAGCGGCGGCTGGAAGAGGGGCAGACGCTCACGGATGCGGAGATGAAGCTTTTTACGGTGCGGGAGATCCTTCAGAGGATGAACGCTCATATGGGCGTCGGGTTCCAGGCCCTGGAAACGCCGTGCCGGGGCTTTGCGGTACGCGCGTCTTACAGTGTGCAGGCGAAGAATGTGCAGTCCTATAACCGGAGCTTCGAGCTCCTGACCAGAGATTTAAAGCGCATGAAACGGGAGAAGAGCCGGGTCGTGCTCCTGTCGGGTTCAAAAACCCGCGCGAAGCGTCTCGCTGAGGATTTAAGAGATTATAATCTGGGCAGCTTTTACAGCGAGGACATGGAGCGGGAGGTGCAGCCCGGAGAGATTATGGCCGCTTACGGGCATGTGGCGGAGGGGTATGAGTATCCGCTTCTTAAATTCACGGTTATCGCGGAGACCGACATTTTTGGAAAGGTAAAGAGGAAAAAGAAGCGAAAAACCTATGAGGGCAGGAAGATCCAGAATTTTTCAGAATTAAAGCCCGGCGATTACGTGGTTCACGAAAATCACGGGCTCGGCATCTATCAGGGGATTGAAAAGGTCGAGACCGACAAGATTACAAAAGACTATATGAAGATTTCCTATGCGGACGGCGGAAACCTCTACATTCCCGCGACCCAGCTTGACCTGATCCAGAAGTACGCGGGCTCCGAGGCGAAAAAGCCCAGGCTTAACCGGCTCGGAAGTACGGAGTGGACGAGGACGAAGACGCGGGTGCGAAGCGCGGTCAAGGAGATCGCGAAGGATCTGGTGGAGCTCTATGCCGCGCGGGAGAACCGGGAGGGCTACGCCTACGGGGAAGATACGGTGTGGCAGAAGGAATTTGAAGAGACATTTCCATTTGAGGAGACGGAGGATCAGCTCCTTGCTATCGACGCGGTGAAGCGGGATATGCAGAGCAGGAAGATTATGGACCGCCTGATCTGCGGCGATGTGGGCTACGGGAAAACGGAGATCGCGATCCGGGCGGCGTTCAAGGCAGTGCAGGAGAATAAGCAGGTCGTCTATCTCGTGCCGACGACGATCCTGGCGCAGCAGCATTACAATACATTTGTCCAGAGGATGAAGGACTTTCCCGTGCGGGTGGACCTGCTGTGCCGCTTCCGCACGCCCGCGCAGCAGAAGAAGACGCTGGAGGACTTGAAAAAGGGCCTGGTCGATATCGTAATCGGGACGCACAGGGTATTGAGCAGCGATGTGCAGTTCAAAGACCTGGGGCTTCTGGTCATCGACGAGGAGCAGCGCTTCGGGGTGAGGCATAAAGAGAAGATTAAGAAAATGAAGGAAAATGTGGACGTCATGACGCTGACGGCGACGCCGATCCCCCGGACGCTTCATATGAGCCTGATCGGGATCCGGGATATGAGCGTGCTGGAGGAGGCGCCGGAGGACCGGCTCCCCATCCAGACTTACGTGATGGAATACAGCGAGGAGATGGTGAGAGAGGCGATCGAGCGCGAATGCGCGCGGGACGGGCAGGTATATTATGTCTACAACCGGGTGGAGGATATCAGCGAGGTCACGGCGCGGGTGCAGAGGCTGGTGCCGGAGCTTACGGTGGCGTATGCCCACGGGCAGATGAGGGAGCGCGAGCTGGAACGGATCATGTATGATTTTATCAGCGGGGAGATCGACGTGCTGGTATCGACGACCATCATTGAGACGGGGCTTGACATTTCCAATGTCAACACCATGATCATCCAGGATTCAGACCGGCTGGGGCTCGCACAGCTCTATCAGCTAAGGGGGCGCGTGGGACGCTCCGGGCGGATGGCGTATGCATTTCTCCTGTACCGGAGGGATAAGCTTTTAAAGGAAGAGGCGGAGAAGCGGCTTGCAGCGATCCGGGAGTTCACGGATCTTGGCTCCGGTTTTCGGATCGCCATGCGCGACCTGGAGATCCGGGGGGCGGGAAACCTTCTCGGAGCAGAGCAGCACGGGCATATGGAGGCGGTCGGCTACGACCTGTACTGCAAGATGCTGAACGAGGCGGTGCGCCACCTGAAAGGCGAAGCAGAGGAAGAGGAGGATTACAGCACGTCCGTGGATCTGAATGTGGACGCTTATATACCCGACAGCTATATCCCCAATGAATATCACAAGCTTGACATCTATAAGCGCGTGGCGGCGATCGAATCGGAGGAGGACAAGGAAGACATGACCGGGGAACTGATTGACCGGTTCGGGGACCTGCCGAAGAAGGTGGAGACGCTTCTGGAGGTGGCGGGGCTCAAGGCGCTCGCCCACAGCGTCTATGTGACGCAGGTGGAGCAGAAGGGTGAGACCTACACCTTTGTCATGTACGAGCGGGCGAGGGTCATGCCGGAGAGGATCCCGCAGCTTATGGAGGAGTTTGGCGGCGATCTGGTCTTTAGGGCGAATGCCCAGCCGCCGTGCTTTATCTGGCAGAAAAAGAAGAAACGCCCGCAGGACGCGCCCGAAAGCCCTATCGAGATCGTGAAAAAAGTTTTAATTGGAATAAAGGGATTGATTGCATAAAAAAAAGAGGATATACTAAGGTAGCAATACGAAGGAGGTCATACTTGAATTATGAAGAAAAGATTAGTTTTGCTTGTGCTTGCGGGAGTTATGGCCGTGGGAACACTTACGGGCTGCGGCTCGCTTAAGGGAGACGAGACGGCGATTACCGTAGGGGATACGGAAATCACGGCGGACGTCGCCAATTTTTACGCGAGGTATACGCAGGCGCAGTATGAGACTTATTACGCTGCTTATATGGGCGAGGATATGTGGAATTCTGAGGCAAGCGAAGGAGAGACATACGAGGAGAGCGTCAAGAGCTCCGTGCAGGATGCGCTGGAGGAGATGGTTCTCCTGGAACAGCATATGGACGAGTACGACGTCTCGCTCTCCGATCAGGAGAAAGCGGTAATTGAGGAAACCGCTCAGGCATTTGACGAGGCGAACGGGCTGGATGAAAAGGAACTGACGTCCGGCACTGAGAAGGCGGTCAAGCGCGTGCTCACGCTGCTGGCGATCCAGCAGAGGATGAGGGAGGCGATCGAGGCGAAGGCCGACACGGAGGTCTCCGATGAGGAGGCCGCGCAGAAGAGCATGAGTTATGTGCTGTTTGCCTACCAGACTACTGACGATTCGGGGGAATCCACAGAGCTTTCGGATGAAGACAAGGAGGCTCTGAAGGAGAAGGCAGAGGAGCTTGCCAAAGGAGCGAAGGAGGGTGGAGATTTTGCGGCGCTTGCGTCCGACGCGGGCGTGGAGGCGCAGACTGCTACCTTTGACGCGGAGAGCACATCCCCGGACGCGGAACTTGTCGAGGCGGCGGACGCGCTCGCAGAAGGGGAGGTCACAGACGTCATCGAGACAGATGCGGGGTGTTATGTGGCGAAGGTCACGAGCCTTTTAGACCGCGAGGCGACCGATTCCAAAAAGGAGACGATTATATCTGAGCGCAAAAGCGAGCTCTACGAAGAAACCTGTGAGGGCTGGAAGGACGAGACGGACATCAAGGTCAATAAAAAGGTATGGAAGAAGATTGACTTCAACGACCTGACCGTCACGATGCGGGT
>CAZFSW010000087.1:0-5607 GCA_964521655.1 uncultured Dorea sp. | reverse complement strand
GGGCAGAGAGAATACGCCGAGACCACTGAAATGTGTATTTGTGTGAAATATATATTTCAGTAGTTTCGGAATCTTCTGCCCGCGGCGAAAATCCATTTAAGGAAATCATTTTAAAAAGGAGAGGACTATGTATAAGACGTATGAGATGGAATTGGCGGGCAGGATGCTGCGCGTCGATGTGGGCAGGGTTGCGAAGCAGGCGAACGGGGCGGTTCTGATGCACTATGGGGACACGACGGTCCTGTGCGCCGCCACATCCTCGGACAAGCCGAGGGAGGGGATTGACTTTTTCCCGCTGAGTGTGGAGTATAATGAAAGGCTTTATTCCGTGGGAAAGATCCCGGGAGGCTTTAATAAGAGGGAGGGCAGGGCGTCTGAGAATGCGGTGCTTACCGACCGCGTGATTGACAGGCCGATGCGCCCGTTGTTCCCGAAGGACTACCGCAATGACGTGACGCTGGAGAATCTGGTGCTGTCCGTGGACCAGGACTGCTCCCCGGAGCTTACGGCGATGATCGGCGCGGCGATTGCCACGACGATTTCTGATATCCCGTTTGACGGGCCGATTGCCTCTACGCAGGTCGGGCTCGTGGACGGGGAATTTGTGTTCAACCCGACGGCGGCGCAGAAAGAGGCCTCCGACCTCGCGCTCACGGTCGCGTCCACGAGGGAAAAGGTGATTATGATCGAGGCGGGCGCAAATGAGGTGCCGGAGCAGAAAATGATTGAAGCGATCTTTGCGGCGCATGAGTTAAACCAGAAAGTGATCGCGTTTATTGACACGATCGTGGCAGAGTGCGGGAAAGCGAAGCATGAGTACCAGAGCTTTGCGGTCCCGGCAGAGCTAGTGGCGGCCGTGGAGGAGCAGATCCCGGCGCAGGAGATGGAGAAAGCAGTTTTTACCGATGACAAGCAGACAAGGGAAGAAAATATCCGCCAGATCACGGCGAAGCTGGAAGAAGTATTTGCGGACAACGAGGAATGGCTTGGCATGCTTGGCGAGGCAGTATACCAGTATCAGAAAAAGACCGTGCGCAAGATGATTTTAAAAGACCACAAGCGCCCGGACGGCAGGGCGCTCGATGAGATCCGGCCGCTGTCGGCGGAGGTTGACCTGATTCCGAGAGTCCACGGATCAGCCATGTTTACAAGGGGACAGACGCAGATCTGCACGATCACGACGTTAGCTCCGCTCGCGGAGGCGCAGAGGCTGGACGGGCTTGATGAGGCGGAGACATCCAAGCGGTATATGCACCACTATAATTTCCCGTCCTATTCTGTGGGCGAGACAAGGCCGTCGAGAGGGCCGGGACGCCGGGAGATCGGGCACGGCGCGCTGGCAGAGCGGGCGCTGCTTCCGGTGCTTCCGAGCGAGGCGGAGTTCCCCTATGCCATTCGTACCGTGTCGGAGACCTTTGAATCCAACGGCTCCACCTCCCAGGCGAGTGTGTGCGCGTCCTCGATGTCGCTGATGGCGGCGGGCGTGCCGGTGCGCACTGCAGTGGCAGGCATTTCCACAGGGCTTGTGACCGGGGAGACAGACGATGATTACCTGGTACTCACGGATATCCAGGGCTTAGAGGACTTTTTCGGGGATATGGACTTTAAGGTGGCGGGGACCCACAAGGGGATCACGGCGATTCAGATGGATATCAAGATCCACGGGCTCACGAGGCCGATTATCGAGGAGGCGATCGCAGCGGCGAAGAAAGCGAGGACTTATATCCTCGACGAGGTTATGAGTAAGGCGATCGCAGAGCCGAGGCCGGAGGTAAGCCCATATGCGCCGAAGATCATCCAGATGCAGATCGACCCGCAGAAGATCGGCGACGTGGTCGGGCAGAGGGGCAAGACCATCAATGCGATTATTGAGCAGACCGGCGTGAAAATTGATATCGAAGAGGACGGCTCTGTATCTATCTGCGGCACAGACCCGAAGGGCATGGAAGAGGCGAGGAAGCTTATCTATATTATCGTGACGGATTTTGAACCGGGGCAGGTGCTGGAGGGCAAAGTAGTCAGCATCAAGGATTTTGGCGCATTTCTCGAGTTTGCCCCCGGGAAAGAGGGGCTGGTGCATATTTCCAAGCTTTCTAAAAAAAGAGTGCCGCGTGTGGAGGATGTCCTGACGCTCGGCGACCATGTGAAGGTCGTATGCCTTGGGAAAGATAAGATGGGAAGGTACTCCTTCAGCATGAAGGACGTCGCTGAGTAGGAAGCCATGCAAGAAAAATAAAAGGGAGCAGGAAGATGGACATTCAAGGGATTAAGGAAGCGATGCATGGCGGGGAGCTTTATTTCCCGAATGATGAGGAGCTGATGAAGGAGCAGTTGGGCTACCTTGATATGCTCTATGATTTCAATCAGACGCGCCCTACAGAGATGGAGAAAAGAGAGCGGATGCTTCAGGAAATGTTCGCACAGATCGGGGAGGGATGCTATGTCGAGCCGCCGCTTCACGCAAATTTTGGGGCGAGGCACGTGCATTTCGGGAAACATATTTACGCGAACTTTAACCTGACGCTGGTGGACGACACCCACATCTATGTGGGGGATTACACGATGTTCGGGCCGAACGTCACGGTTGCGACTGCCGGGCATCCGATATGGCCCAAGCTCCGCGAGAAGGGCCTGCAGTACAATATGCCTGTACATATCGGGAAAAACTGCTGGATCGGCGCGGGCGCTGTGATCCTGCCGGGCATCACGATCGGGGATAATGTGGTCGTCGGCGCGGGAAGCATCGTGACGAAGGACCTCCCCTCGGACGTCGTGGCCGTGGGGAACCCGTGCAGGGTACTGCGCAAGGTAAATGAGCATGACCGCGAGTATTACTTTAAAGAGCGGAAGATAAAATGGTGATTTTCCCGCCTGCACGATAGAGTATACTTAAAACCAGGAGGCAAAGGGATGTATTTTAAGAGAGGGAGCGGCTTGCTGATGCCGGTGAGCAGCCTTCCGTCCCGGTATGGGATCGGCTGTTTTTCAAAAAGCGCTTATGATTTTGTGGACTGGCTTGCCGGGGCGGGGCAGAGCTACTGGCAGATCCTCCCGCTTGGCCCGACTGGCTACGGGGATTCCCCGTACCAGTCCTTTTCTACGTTTGCGGGGAATCCGTATTTTATCAGCCTGGAGGAGCTGATCGCGGAGGGGACGCTTACAGAGGAGGAGTGCGATGCGGCGGATTTTGGAACGGACGCGGCGAGCATAGATTACGCAAAGATGTATGAGGCGAGATATCCGCTTCTTAGGAAAGCGTATGAGAGAAGCCGGATCGCAGAAAATCCGGCGTTTGTAAGGTTCTGCGAGGAGCAGGGGGAGTGGCTTTCGGATTACGCGCTTTTTATGGCGGTGAAAGAGCAGAGGTTTGAAAACCGCCCGTGGAGCGAGTGGGCCGAGGATATCCGGCTCCGCTATCAGAATGCGCTGGATTACTACCGCACGGAGCTTTACTTTGATATTGAGTTCCAGAAATATATGCAGTTTAAGTTCTATGAGCAGTGGGAGAAATTAAAAGCCTATGCCAATGAGAAGGGCATCTGCATCATTGGCGACATCCCTATCTACGTGGCACAGGACAGTGCGGATACATGGGCGAACCCGCAGCTTTTCAAGCTGGATGAGGAAAATCAGCCCATGCAGGTTTCAGGATGCCCGCCGGACGCCTTTTCCGCGACGGGGCAGCTATGGGGGAACCCGCTTTATAACTGGGATGTCCATCGGGCGTCCGGGTATGATTGGTGGATCAGGCGCATCCGGCATTGCTTCACGATGTATGATATCCTGCGGATCGACCATTTCCGGGGGTTTGATGAATATTATGCAATCCCCTTCGGTGATAAGACGGCAGAGAATGGCTGGTGGGAGAGAGGGCCGGGCATGGATCTGTTCCATGCGGTTTCCTATAGCCTCGGCGAGCGGCGCATCATCGCGGAGGATCTGGGCTACATGACCGATTCCGTGAGGAAGTTGGTGTGGGAGAGCGGCTATCCGAATATGCGGGTGCTGGAATTTGCCTTTGACGAGCGTGACACGGGCAGCGCCAGCGATTACCTGCCCCACAATTACCCGAGGAACTGCGTAGTCTACACGGGCACCCACGACAATGAGACATTGGCGTCGTGGTTTCAGAATATCACGCCGGACGAGCGCAGGGCGGTGCGGCGTTATCTCTGTAATGACAGCTCCTCTGTGCAGGATATCTGCAAGGGCCTGATCTGCATGGCGCTGCGAAGTGTGGCGGACCTGTGCATTATCCCGATGCAGGACTATCTGGGACTTGACGACCGGGCGAGGATGAATAAGCCGTCCACGATCGGGAATAATTGGAAATGGAGGCTCCGGGAAGGGCAGAATGACGCGCGGCTCCAGAGGGAAATGCGGGAGATGGCGGGGAGATATGGGAGGCTTTCCTGAACGTAGTTAAAATGTGGTTGTTTTCCCGTTTCAGGAAGCAGGGCCGCACTAGCCAAAAGCGGTGGGTTGTGTTATACTTGCGTTATGGGAACAAGGAAATGGAAAAATATACGAGAAGCGCTGCGGGAAAATCTGTCAAGGCGGACATTGAGGGCAAACATAGGAAGCGCTGCGGTAACGGTAATCATCCTCGCCGCAGTGGCGGGCGTCATAATATCCGGCTGGGGAAGTGAACCAGAAACGGCGGCAATCGCGCCTTACGCGGATACGGGATTATTCCAGTCTCTGCGGGAAGCGGTTGCCGCAGAAAAACGGGCGGCCTATGTAAGCGAGATAGATTTTGACGCGCTCCATGAGATAAACCCGGATATTTTTGCGTGGATTACTGTGCCGGAAACTAACATTGATTATCCCATTCTGTGGACGGACGAGGAAGAGGATGACTACTATCTGTATCACACGCCCGAAGGAGAAGCGGACGTTAGAGGCAGTATCTATATGGAAAAATATACCGCAAAGGATTTTTCAGACCCGCTGACAATTTTATACGGGCATACTCTGATGGATGGGACTATGTTCAGCGAGCTGCATAAGTATGAGGATAAGGCGTTTTTTGACGCCAATCCGTATTTCTATATATATCTGCCGGAGGCAAAGCTGACATACCGGGTATTCGCGGCGGTAGCCTTTGATGACAGGCATCTTTACTGGAATTATGATTTATACCAGCCGACGGGTTTCCGGGCATTCATGGCGGATGTGAAGGGATGTGTGGACGGGGAGATTGCCGGTAATTTTAATTCGGAGGTTTCGGTAAAAAGAAAGGATAAGATCCTTGTCCTGTCTACCTGCATCGATGCGTATGACGAGTACCCCGAACAGCGGTGGATCGTATGCGCTGTCCTTGCTGATGGGTAGGACAGCTTCACATCAAAATGTTTAAAAGGGAGGTACGTATGTTAGAAAAAGCAGAAGAAAAGGCAATGGTAGAATTTCTAAGTAAATTTGATGAAAATCCTTTTCTGATAAAATTCAGGGATAATGAATATATGGTTGGGGAAGGAAAACCAACATTTACGGTATGTTTCAAGAGGGCGATCCCTATATCTGATTTGTTAAACAGTACATCCATTGCCTTAGGTGAGGCTTATATGGATGGGGATTTGGATATTGAAGGGAATTTATACGACG
>CAZFSW010000086.1:0-5644 GCA_964521655.1 uncultured Dorea sp. | reverse complement strand
TACCGGATGTGCAAGAGCTACGGGTTCGTGAGGTACGATGTATTCGCGATCCCCAGCAATATCCAGGTTACGGTGGAGACGCCGGAGGGGGAGATCCTCACGCAGGTCCGGCATATCGAGACGACGGATATCAATTTTGACAGGCTGGATTACCTCAATAACCTGTCGCGGTACGTCTGCCAGAACAAGCCGGATGAAAAGGGGCTGTACCAGAAATTTGAGGAGGTACTGAACCGCCCGAAGCAGCATCCGGCGGTCAAATATTTTGCGGGCGTCATGGGCGGGACGGGCTTTGCCGTCTTCTTTGGCTGCGACCTGATGGACGCGGCCGTCGCTGTCCTTGTATCCCTGATGATCGTGGCTGTCGGGGAATGGCTGGGAAAGAGGGAGAGTAATCTCATCGTGTATAACCTGATCCTGTCGTTTCTTTCGGAAGTCGTCATTATAGTAATGGGAAGGCTTGGGATCGGCAGCCATCCGGACAGGATCATGATTGGGATCGTGATGCTGTTAATCAGCGCGCTTGGCACGACGAACGGCATCCGCGACCTCATGCAGCGGGATTTTATATCGGGGTTCTTAAATATTATGAATTCCATGCTCGGCGCGGCGGGAATCGCGTTTGGGATCGCGCTTGCCATGATGTTTCTGAACGGCGGCTCTTCCGACGGATTTATCCTGAACTACAGCATCCCGGTGCAGCTTATCTCCTGTACCGTCGCCTGTACGGGCTTCGCCCTCTGGTTCAAGATCCGGGGAAGGCAGGTGCTGTATTCGAGCGTCGGCGCATTTTTCACATGGGGCATCTATGTGCTGGTGTATGAGCTGGAGCCGAGTAATTTTCTGGCGACGCTGGTGGCCTCCCTCTTTGTCGCGTCGTATGCGTTCGTGATGTCGAGGATAAACCGGGCGCCGTCCACCATCTTCCTTACGGCAAGCGTGTTCCCGCTGATACCGGGGCCGAACCTTTATTATATGATGTATGGATGCGTGAGTCAGGACACAGAGATGGCGTTTAGCGAGACGGCCGTGCTCCTCGCGACGTGCCTTGCGATCGCGTTTGGGTTTATAATCGTGGATATCGCGTCACGGGCAATCATGCGGGCGAGGAAGACGGAATACCATATCGGGAAAGGGACGCGCAAGTAGATGATAACAGTTGCGCGCCATTTGCCGGGCGGCAGGGGCATGGGCATATAAGTATAAAATGCCGGGTATCAGTATCGGGCAGAAGGGATTCTCCCCTGTCTGTCTGGCATGGAAAGAAGGGGTGACGGCTATGGCTGCATTTGAAAAGATTTTATCAGGAATCCCGGAGATGGATACCGCGCTGGATTTTATCAGGCTGGGAGACAATGTCGTCTGGCAGGTTACGGAGCTGGAGGAGTTTTCCTGTTTTATGGAGCCTTATGTGGAACAGGCGATTGCCGACAGGCGCAATCTCATCTACATACGGTTTGCCGACCATGCGCCGTTCCTTAAGGAGCGGGAGGGGCTTAAGATCGTCCACATCCCGCTTTCCCATCGGTTTGAGACTTTTACCGTGGAAATTCACAACCTTATCGAGAAGGAGGGGAGGGATGCGTTCTATGTGTTTGACTGCCTCTCCGAATTGCAGACGGCATGGGCGACGGATCTGATGATGGGCAACTTCTTCAAGCTCACATGCCCGTTTTTATTTCAGCTGGACACGGTGGCGTTCTTCCCGGTCATCCGGGGGAAGCATTCCTTTGAGGCGGTCGCCAAGATACGGGATACGACGCAGCTATTCTTAGATGTGTACGGGGAACGGGGAAAATGCTATGTGCGCCCGCTCAAGGTGTGGAACCGGTATTCTGAGACGATGTTCATGCCTCATGGCTACGACCAAAAGAGCGGGCAATTTGCCCCTCTTACAGACGGTGTCTCATTGAGCCGCTTCTATCAGGCAGTCAACAGGCAGAAGCTCTTAGAGCAGGATCAGAATATGGATAGCTGGGACCGTTTCTTTTCGCTGACGATGCAGATGTACGCGCAGGGGATGGATGTGGCGGAAAACTGCAGCCGTATGTGTGATATCATGATGAGCCGCGACCAGAAGCTTCGCGTCATGATTAAGGAAAATTTCACGCCGGAGGACTATTTTGAGGTTAAGAGCCGGATGATCGGTACGGGGCTGATCGGCGGGAAAGCGTGCGGGATGCTGCTGGCAAGAAAGATCATAGAGAACCGCAGGCCGGATCTGTTTGAGAGGCTGGAGCCGCATGATTCCTTTTATATCGGTTCGGACGTCTTTTATTCCTATATTGTATACAATGATTTCTGGGATCTGCGTATCAGGCAGCGCACGGAGGAGGGGTATTTTACCTTTGCGGATGAATTTGCGGCGAAGATTATGGAAGGGAGCTTTTCCGGCAATGAAAAGGAGAGTTTCCGGAGGCTCCTTGACTATTACGGATCCAACCCGATCATTGTCCGTTCCAGCAGTATTTTAGAGGACGGGTTTGGAAATGCGTTTGCGGGTAAATATGAGTCCGTATTCTGCGCAAATACCGGGACGCCGGAGGAGCGGCTGGCGGATTTTGAACAGGCGTGCCGGATCGTGTATGCGAGCACGATGAGCTGGTCTGCGCTCGACTACAGGCTGCGCAGGGGTTTGGAAAAAAGAGACGAGCAGATGGCGCTTCTGGTGCAGCGCGTGTCCGGGTCGTTTTACGGGGACTTTTTCATGCCCTGCGCAGCCGGGGTGGGATATTCCTACAGCCCGTACAAGTTCGTGGAATCCATTAACCAGGAGGCGGGGATGCTGCGTCTGGTCATGGGGCTTGGGACCGGGGCGGTAGACCGGACGCAGGGGTCCTACCCGAGGCTTGTCAGCATGGACCAGCCCCGCTTAACGGCAAGCCGCACGCCGGGCGAGAAGCACCGCTATTCGCAGCGCAGGGCCGACGTGCTCAATATTTCCTCCAAACAGGTGGAACATTGGGAGTTTGAAAGGATCCAGGAAAAGATTCCCGCGTATCTGAACGGGATACTTTTGGAGCATGATTACGATACGGAGCGGATGTTCCGGGAACGCGGGCAGAGCCGCGAGTGCCTGTTCGTATCCTGCGAGGGCCTGGTCCGCAACGACGCCCTGATGGGGATGATGAGGGATATGCTCGCCGTGATCCAAGATGAGTATCAGTACCCGGTAGATATAGAATATACGATTAATGTCGCGCAGGGCGGGGAATTTGTGGTAAATTTACTGCAGTGCCGCCCGCTCCAGGTCGCAAACGATACGGGAAATATATCCCTGCCGGAGTATTTTGAGCGGGAAAACGTCCTGTTTGACTGCGTGGACGCGGCGATGGGATTATCTGCAGCCGTGCGGCTGGACGCTATCATTTACGTTGACCCGGTAAAATATTATGAGATGGATTATAATGAGAAATATCAGGCAGCGTCCGCGCTCCACAGCATTAACTGGGCGTTCAGGGGACAGGATAAGCATATGCTTCTGATGGCGCCGGGAAGGATTGGGACGTCCTCGCCGGAGCTTGGGGTTCCGACTTCATTTGCGGATATCAGCGGATTTGACGTCATCTGTGAGATTGCAGAGAGCAGGGCGGGCTATATGCCGGAGCTGTCATACGGGAGCCATTTTTTCCAGGATCTGGTTGAGGCGGATATCATCTATACGGCTATCTTTGACAATGAGCAGACTCATGTTTTCCGGCCGGAGGTTTTGGAGAGGTATGAGAACCAGCTCTCCCGGTATGTGGAAAACGCGGGCGCACTAAAAGAGATTATCCGTGTCTGTGACGTCAGCGGGGATAATTTCATGTTTTATTATGATCTGAAAGAAAGAAGGGCGGTGTGCAGCCGCGTTGGAAAGTGATATATATTTATAAAACGAAAAAGGATCACTTGTCCTTTTTCAACAGCTTTCCTCTTAGCATCACATTGATCTCTGCCCCCAAAAGGATGCTGTACATACAGAAATACAGCCACAGCATAATCAGCACGATGGTGGTAAGGCTGCCGTACATACTGGAAAAACCTTTAAAGATATCCACGTATACGGAGAACACCCATGATACCACCATCCATCCAACTGCCGCAAACACTGCCCCCGGGAGCTGGCAGATGTAGTTATCCTTACGGTTCGGCAGGAACTTGTAGGTCAGGAGGGTAAAGATGACCAGCGCGACAGGCGTGATAATGATACGCGCTTCAATCAGCCAGTCCGCCACGCCCTTTAGAAACGGCATATGCTCCTCGATGAAAATACTCAGGCTGTTCCCGAATACGGACAATACGAGCAGCAAGATGATGACCAAAATGAACATCACCGTATACGCCGTGGCGCGGATACGAAGAAACACATAGTTGCGGGTCTCGCTGCATTTATAAACGCAATTAAGCCCTGTGCTCATGGCAAGCACGCCCTTCCCTGCAGACCAGAGCGCCACAAGCACAGTAACCGGGATGATCCCCATAGACTGGTTATACACCTGATTTACAACCGACGTCATCATTGATTCTACCGAAGAGGGAAACACCTGGATAACCGCCGTCATCACATCTGCCTTTGTGACCGGGGTGAAGCGGACCAGCGCTAACAAAAGCAGGATAATCGGAATCATGCAGATTACAAAAAAGTATGCTGTCTGTGCCGCATACGCGCCTACATGGTCATTTCCGATCGCTGCGGATACCTCTGTTATTCTCCGGTATAGCTCTTTTAGCTTCTTCATGGCATTCACCTACATATCTTACCCGTATTGTACCCGATTTTCGGGATTTTGTCTATATGATGAGACAAAGGACAAATGGGCGCAAAACAGGTGCTCGCATACGCTTTTGTGTCCATGAGCCCTGCAAAACGCCGAAAGGTGGCCATTTTTCGCGGAAAAATGAGTGGATTCGAGGTGTTTTAGGATTGCGGGAGCGTTTTAGCGCGGAGCGATCTGTAGTCTCAGCCCATTTGCCGGGCAACTCATATGATGATGTTAGGATCATAACCTAAGTATTATTTCCCATTCTGTAAGATCACATCAATAATCCCATATACCATTTTCTGTTTTTCCCTGCTCAGTTGAGCGATCCGCTCAGAGTATTCCGACATCCTGACCTTGTAGCTGTTCTTTATCACGCCACAGAGAAGCTCGTCTGACGAGACCTCCAGAATATTTGCAATGACAATAAAGGTTTCCAGCCTGGGCATTTTCTCCCCGCGTTCAATCATTCCTATATAGGAGCTGCTAAGATTCGCCTTTTCTGCAAGATCCTCCTGCCGCCAGCCCCGTTCCAGCCTTTTTTTCCTGATGTTTCTGCCAATATCATTCCAATCCATGTATCGCCCTCCATAGTGTTTTGAGATACTCTCAGTATAGGTTTCAGAGAGGATACCATACAGAAATCAATGGTGCTTTGCATATACCAGGAGTTATGATTTTAAATAGAAATCAGTGCAGCGCCCTATTCCCATTCGGATAAATAGTAATCGGCTTAAGTGTGTAAAATCGGGGCAAAAAAAATAAGCGTACCACTTTTCGGATGATACGCTTATGGTTATTTAGATATAGACATCAACGGCCCAATCTTCTCATTGGTTTTTTCTAAGATAGCTGCCGCCTGCTTTTCGGAAAGCCTTTGCTTTTACCTATCGTTGTGATAT
>CAZFSW010000085.1:0-5690 GCA_964521655.1 uncultured Dorea sp. | reverse complement strand
GCCGCCGCTGTAGGGGTCGCGGCGCGTTCGTCCGCCACATAGTCCGCGATCGTGACGTCCGTCTCGTGCCCCACTGCCGAGATGACCGGAACACAGCAATCAAAGATCGCCCTCGCCACCTCTTCCTCATTGAACGCCCACAGGTCTTCAATGGAGCCGCCGCCCCTGCCGACGATGATCACATCCACGCCCGCGCGCTCCAGCATCCGGATGCCCCGCACGATGCTCTCCTTCGCGCCCTCGCCCTGCACCTGCGCCGGGTACAGGATCAACTGCACATAAGGATTCCTGCGCTTCTTGGTGATCATAATGTCGCGGATAGCCGCGCCCGTGGGGGCCGTCACCACCCCGATGCGCCCCGCGTAGGGCGGGATCGGCTTCTTATATTCCGGCGCGAACATCCCCATCTCCTCCAGCTCTCTTTTTAAAAACTGGAACCTCTCATAGAGGACGCCCTCCCCGTCCAGGCGGATCTCCTTCGCGTACAGCTGATAGGAACCCCTTCTCTCATATACGCTCACCGAGCCGAACACGACGACCTGCTGCCCCTCCCTCATTCGGAAGGAAAGCCCGCCCTGCCTCCGCTGCCCTTCAAACATCACGCAGTCCATCGTCCCGGTCTCATCCTTGAGCGAAAAATAAATATGCCCCGAGGTGTGGTATTTGCAGTTCGACACTTCTCCCTTTACATAGATGCGGCCCAGCATATAGTCCTGCGTAAACATATTTTTAATGTAAGCGTTGACCTGCCCTACCGTATATACATTCCGTGCCATATCCGCCTCTTCCTACGGCTCGGCGAATCTCGCGAGCACCCCGTTCACGAACGACGGCCCTTCCTCTCCGCTGTACCTCTTGGCAAGCTCCACCGCCTCGTTGATCGCCACGCCCTGCGGGATATCCTCGTCCCATTTCATCTCGTACAGGGCAAGTCTTAGGATGCTTAAGTCCACCTTGTTCATGCGGCTTGTCTTCCAGCCCTTTGTGTGGGAATTGAGAAGCGCATCGATCTCCTCTGTCTTTAAGAGCACATCCTGCGCTTTCGTCCTGATGTATTCCACATCCTTCCCGGAGGGCTCCCCGCCCTCAAGCTGCCCGAAATAAAGCCGCATCTGCTCCGGCATCTCATCATCGCTGTTAAACTCACGGCTAAACAACAGCCGGAATATATGCTCCCTGAGCTCTGACCTCTTCACCTACGCCTCCTCCGGCACGTCTACCCCGACAACCCGTATATTCACGTCCGCAACCTCAAGGCCGGTCATGTTCTCAACCGCCGTTTTCACCCGTTCCTGCACCTTCTGGGTCACTTCCTTGATGTTATAGCCGAATTTCATGTTCATAGTCAGGGACGCCGTCACGATCCCATCCAGCACGTCCACCTTCACGCCTTTGGCGAGGGACTTGCGCCCCAGCTTGTTCACAAGCTCCTTCGTCGCGTTCCCCGCCATCGACGCCACGCCGTCTACTTCCATCGCGGCAAGCCCCGCGATGATTGCCACGACCTCGTCTGCGATCTTCACCTCGCCTAAGCTCTCTTCTGATTTTATCGTATAGTTGTTTTTCTCTTCTTTACCCATATCGTTGGACCTCCTGTCACTCGCGCGTTTTTATCATTATAACCGATTATACACCAGCCTTACAAATTCCGCAAGAATTTCTCTTGACACCCTCCGCCATCTGTGGTATCCTTACAAAAAATTGCTTTAGCGCTTTAAAGCGCAACGGTTTAAAGCGTAACGCATTAAAAGTGGAAATGAAGTGAATGAAAGGAAGATGAGGGAACAGCTATGGTTATCAAAGTAATACTTCTTGTCGCATTTTTCGCGCTGATGGTCTTTGTCGGGCTCTATTCCAGAAAGCACGCGACCAGCGTGGACGGCTACGTGCTGGGCGGCCGCTCTGTCGGCCCCTGGCTTACGGCGTTCGCCTACGGCACCTCCTACTTTTCCGCGGTCGTGTTCGTCGGCTACGCGGGGCAGTTCGGCTGGAAATACGGCCTTGCAAGCACCTGGATCGGACTGGGGAACGCGATCATCGGAAGCCTGATGGCATGGGTCGTGCTCGGCAGGCGCACGAAAGTCATGACCCAGCACCTGGACTCTAAGACGATGCCCGACTTCTTCGGGGCAAGGTATGAGAGCAAGGCGCTTAAGATCGCGGCGTCCGCGATCGTGTTCGTCTTCCTCGTGCCCTATACCGCATCTGTATATAACGGCCTCTCCCGGCTCTTCGGGATGGCGTTCAACATCCCTTATACATACTGCGTCATCGGGATGGCGGTATTCACGGCGATCTATGTCATCCTCGGCGGCTACATGGCGACGGCGATCAACGATTTCATCCAGGGCATCATCATGCTCGGCGGCATCTGCGCGGTCATCGGCGCGGTCCTTGCCGGGCAGGGAGGATTTATCGAGGCGATCCGCAAGATGGCGGAGATCCCCAGCGACGTGGAAGTCACGATGGGGCAGCCGGGGGCGTTTACCTCGTTCTTCGGTCCCGACCCGTTAAACCTCCTGGGCGTCGTGATCCTCACCTCTCTTGGGACATGGGGGCTTCCACAGATGGTCGGCAAATTCTACGCCATCAAGGACGAGAAATCCATCAATACCGGGACCGTGATCTCCACGCTGTTTGCGGTCGTCATCTCCGGCGGCTGCTACTTCCTCGGAGGCTTCGGGCGGCTGTTCGACAACCCCTCCCTCTACGACGAGGCGGGAAATATGTCGTATGACGGCATCGTGCCATATATGCTCTCTACGCTCCCTGATATCCTGATCGGCATCGTGGTCGTGCTCGTGCTGTCAGCATCCATGTCCACGCTGGCGTCGCTCGTGCTAACCTCAAGCTCCACGCTGACGCTGGATTTCCTAAAGGACAACTTCATCAAAGATATGAGTGAGAAGAAGCAGGTGCGCGTGATGCAGGTGCTGGTGGTATTCTTCATCGTACTGTCGCTGGTCATCGCCCTCGACCCGCCGACCTTCATCGCGCAGCTCATGGGGATCTCGTGGGGCGCGCTCGCCGGGGCGTTCCTCGCGCCGTTTATGTACGGCCTGTACTGGAAGGGCGTCACCAAAGCGTCTGTGTGGGCGAGCTTCGCGGCGGGCATCGGCATCACCGTCTCCAATATGTTCCTGCACTATATCGCCTCCCCCATCAACGCAGGCGCGCTTGCTATGATCGCCGGGCTTGTTATCGTTCCGGTCGTAAGCTTTATTACTCCCAAAATGGATAAGAAGAAAATGGACGAGCTCTTCACGTGCTATGAAGAAAAGGTGACGATCACCAAGAAACGCTCCCTGGAAGCGTAACAGAGACATTAAAAAACATCAAGAGAAGTGATTAAATTTATCACTTCTCTTTTTTTTGTTCCTGTGATAGTATAGGGAAGTCTTAAAAAAAGACAATAAATTTGATAAATTTTAATGAACGCGAGGTAGACAGCATGAAGAATCCGGGCAAATACGAAAAAACCTATTTTTTACCGCCAGAGGTCACTTACGACTGGGCGAAAAAAGACGATATCGACAAGCCGCCGATCTGGTGCAGTGTGGACCTGCGCGACGGCAACCAGTCTCTGATCGAGCCGATGAGCCTTGAAGAGAAGCTGGAGTTTTTCAGGCTTCTTGTGGATATCGGCTTCAAGGAGATCGAAGTCGGCTTTCCCGCCGCGTCCGAGACAGAATACCAGTTCCTGCGCACCCTGATTGAGAAGGATATGATTCCCGATGACGTGACCGTGCAGGTACTCACGCAGGCGAGGGAACACATCATCAAGAAGACCTTCGAGGCGGTCAAGGGCGCGCCCCACGCGGTCGTACATCTCTACAACTCGACCTCCGTAGCGCAGCGCGAGCAGGTATTCAAGAAAAGCAAGGAGGAGATCAAGAAGATCGCGGTTGACGGCGCAAAGCTCTTACTGCGCCTCGCCTCCGAGACGGACGGGAACTTTACGTTCCAGTACAGCCCGGAGAGCTTTCCGGGAACAGAGGTTGATTATGCGGTGGAGGTCTGCAACGCTGTCCTCGACGTGTGGAAACCCTGCGCAGGCAACAAGGCGATCATCAACATCCCGACCACGGTGGAGAACGCGATGCCCCATGTATTCGCAAGCCAGCTGGAGTATGTCCACAAGCACCTGAAATACCGGGAGCACGTCATCCTCTGCCTCCACCCGCACAATGACCGGGGCTGCGGCGTGGCGACCGCAGAGCTTGGCATCCTCGCGGGCGCGGACCGCATCGAGGGGACGCTGTTCGGGAACGGCGAGCGCACGGGCAACGTGGACATTATCACGATGGCGCTCAATATGTATTCCCACGGCGTTGACCCGGGGCTTGACTTTTCCAACATGAGGGAGATCCGCGCCACCTACGAGCGGCTTACAAGGATGCATGTGTACGAGCGGCAGCCCTACGCCGGAGATCTTGTATTTACCGCATTTTCCGGCTCCCATCAGGACGCCATCGCAAAGGGCATGGCATGGAGGGAGGAGAACCACTGCGAGAAATGGACTGTTCCCTACCTTCCGATCGACCCTCAGGACGTGGGGAGGAAATATGACTCCGACGTCATCCGCATCAACAGCCAGTCAGGGAAGGGCGGCGTAAATTATATCCTGAAGCAGAGCCACGGCATCAATCTCCCGCAGGAGATGCGTGAGGAAGTCGGCTATCTTGTCAAGGATGTGTCCGACAAGGCGCACAAGGAGCTTACCCCGGACTGGGTATACCAGATTTTCTCTGATAATTATGTCAACACAAAGCCGATATTCCACATCGACGAGTGCCACTTTAAGCAGGTCGATGGGATCACGGCAAAGGCGACCATCAACCACGGCGGGGAGATCCGGGTCATCACCGCGATCGGGAACGGCCGCCTGGACGCGGTGAGCAACGCCATCAAGCAGTATTTCAACATCAGCTACGAGCTGCGCTACTATGAGGAGCACACCCTTTCCAAGGGCTCTTCCGCAAAGGCGGCGGCCTATGTGGGCATCATCTGCAAAGGGCGGACCCTCTGGGGAGTCGGGATCGACGCCGACATTATCCGGGCGTCCATCGAAGCCCTTATCGTTGCGGTCAATAAGATTGACGGGATCGGCAGCGCCAATGTCTGCAAGGACGAGCGGATGATTGAGATCATGAATTATATCCAGGCAAATTACATCGACATCACGCTGGAGGACTTAGCAAAGCATTTCTTCCTGTCCAAGCCTTACATCTCCAAATACATTAAGGAGAAGTCCGGCATGACTTTCGGGGAGCTGGTGAAAAAGATCCGCATGAAGAAAGCGCGGGCACTCTTAAAGAGCAGCAGCATGACAGTGGAGAATATCGCGCTCACCGTGGGCTACCAGAATGTGGAACACTTCAACCGCCTGTTCCGGAAAGCCTACGACATGACGCCGATGCAATTCAGGAATCAAAAATAAGAAGCGCGCCCTGCCGACCAGACGGCAGGGCGCTTTTAGCCATACAGGCAGAATGATTCACTTGTCAATATCCGTACTCCCGAACCCTCCGCTTCGGGTCGTTGTCACATTGTCGTCCATCGTGATCCCATATTCCACGAAGATGCCCTGCATGAAGCCCCGCCCGCTTTCCAGCTCCAGCACCTTATACTCATTGCTGTCGTTCGTAAGCTTCACCATGATATGTCCCTCGTTCTCCGCGTAAAAGTAG
>CAZFSW010000084.1:0-5717 GCA_964521655.1 uncultured Dorea sp. | reverse complement strand
TTACAGCACCGGCGAGAGCAGCCTGCAGAACTGCTCCTTCATCCGCACTATAAGCGTCCTCTGTTCATATTTCTTCTTTGTGACCAGCGTGCATTTCGCGATATCATTTTCAAACGCCTCCTCAAGCTTCCCCGTCGTGCGCGCGCTGTAAATGACCGCGTTCACTTCAAAATTCAGGCTGAAGCTCCGGATATCCATGTTCGCGGTGCCGACGCAGCTTACCAGCCCGTCCGCGCACAGGCACTTCGCATGGAGAAAGCCGTTGTCATATGTGTAGCATCTCGCACCCGCCTCAATCATCTCCCCGACATAAGAGTACGTCGCCCAGTAGACAAACGGATGATCGGGCTTGCACGGGATCATGATGCGCACATCAATGCCCGACCTCGCGGCGATGATAAGCGCGTCCCGGATAGCAGCGTCAGGGATAAAATATGGAGTCTGGATATAAATATTTTTCTTCGCCATATGGATCATCCGCAGATAATTGTCGCGGATGACCGGGCTCCTTGAATCCGGGCCGCTGGAGACGATCTGCACCAGATCCCGCCCGTTCCTCAGATAGTCCGGGATCCTGAACAGCCGGTCCTCGAGGAACAGATTTTCCCTGGCAGCGTAGTTCCAGTCCAGCACGAACCTTACGGCAAGCGAGGTCACGGCAGAGCCCTCGATGCAGATATGCGTGTCGCGCCAGTAGCCGAACCTGGGGCTTCGCCCCAGATATTCCCTCCCCACGTTAAACCCGCCGATGAAGCCAAGCCTTCCGTCGATAACCACGATCTTCCTGTGGTTACGGTAGTTGATGCGGAGCTGGAGCTTCCCCAGGACCGCCGGGAAGAACTCTGCCACCTGGATCCCGGCTTTTTTAAGCCTCTTCCAGTCCGCGCCCGCCATGCCCCGCCGTCCCCGGCAGCCCATGCTGTCAAAAAGGATCCGCACCTCTACGCCCTGCTTCGCCTTGCGGATCAGCACCTCTTCGATATCCTTCCACAGCTCGTCATTTCTGATAATGTAATACTGCATATGGATATAATTTCTCGCGTGTTCCATCTCATCAAGGAGCGCGTGGAATTTATCTTCCCCGTCTGTGTAGATGCGGATATCGTTATTATCCGTAAGCACCGCCTCGCCCTCATTCAGGTTATATAAAATCAGGCTCTTGAACCGCTCCAGCTCCGGATCGCGCAGCTTTAATTTCCTTCGATAGATGGATTCCTCCTGCCTGCGCACGGCATATTTGAGCTCCCCCTCGATCTCCTTCATCTTGAACATACGCTCCTTGCGGAAATTCTGTCCAAGTATCAGATACAATACAAATCCGAGCCCCGGGATGAAATACAGAAGCAGCAGCCACGCCCAAACGGTGGTCGGGTCTCTCCTCTGGAAAAATATAATCAATATGGAAAATAAAATATTAACCAGCCAGAAATGGGCCTGTATCCACAGGTACACTTCGGCGATCTGCTTTAGAACATCTATCAGCATATAACTCACCCCACTAATGCTTCCCTCTGTCATTATATCCCCTTTGCGCCAGAAAAGTAAGCCCTAAAAGTGACCGTAAATTGCTTGCACTTCCTCCTAAACAATGTTACAATGAATTCTGCAAAAATGACACAGAAAAAAGTAGGAGGATCCTCCCGTGAGTACACTGACCATTGTTTTATTAGTAATATTAGCAGTCTCCATTATTGCGTGCGTCGCATTATATTTTCTTGGAAAAAAGGCAGAGAAAAAACAGGCGGAACAGCAGGAGCAGCTGGAAGCCGTCTCACAGACCATATCCATGCTCATCATAGACAAGGGCAGGCTCCGTATGAAGGATTCCGGACTTCCGCAGATTGTGATCGACAACACGCCCAAGTACCTGCGCCGCTCAAAGGTGCCTGTCGTCAAGGCGAAGGTCGGTCCGAAGATTATGACGCTGATGTGCGATTCCGAGGTATTCTCGCTGATTCCAATCAAGAAGGAAGTGAAAGCGACGGTAAGCGGTATCTACATCACCGGGGTGCGGGGCCTTCGCGGTCCTCTGGAAACCCCGCAGAAAAAACAGGGCTTCTTCGCAAGGCTCCGCAGCAAAGCGAAATAACAGCAAAGCCCGCATCAGACAGTAATGCGGCTCATCACTTCCCCAATCGGCGCGGCTATGACAAGCTCCGCGCCGACCTCTTTTGCCGTGGCGCTCTTATTGATCACGACCAGATGCCTGCCACGGAAATAATCGATAAATCCCGCAGCCGGATATACGACCAGGGACGTTCCGCCGATAATCAGCGTGTCGGCGGAGCGGATTGCCTGTATGCTCTTTTCGATAATTTCGGAATCAAGTCCTTCCTCATATAATACTACGTCCGGCTTAATCGTCCCCCCGCACTCGCACTTCGGTACGCCGTCAGCATTCTTCACATACGCCGCATCGTAGAATTTTCCGCACCTTTGGCAATAGTTGCGGAGAATACTCCCGTGGAGCTCATACACGGTCTTACTGCCCGCCGCCTGATGGAGCCCGTCGATATTCTGCGTGATGACCGCCGTAAGCTTCCCTGCCTTTTCAAGCTCCGCAAGTTTCTGATGCGCCGCATTCGGCTTCGCATCGAGGAACATCATTTTACTTTTGTAAAATTCATAGAAGCTTTCCGTATTGCTCTGGAAGAAACTGTGGCTTACAATCTGCTCAGGCGAATATTTATATTTCTGCTGGTACAGACCGTCCGCGCTCCTGAAATCCGGGATGCCACTCTCCGTGGAAACGCCCGCGCCCCCGAAAAACACAATATTCCTACTGTCATCCACAATCTCCTTAAGCCGCCTTACTTCCTCCTCGTACATATAAAACCCTCCTTTATATTATCCCGTCAGCCATAACAGATATGCCCTGACACTTTTATCTTTTACTCTTCTTTACGCCGGATGCGGCGCCTGTCCTATGAATGAAAGAAACGCTCCACAACCTCCAGCGCGGCGGGGCTTCCGGCAACTCCGCCAATTCCCGTCTCCCTGAGGCTTACGTCCATCCTGTCCCCGACCTCTTTCATGGCGTCGATGACCTGATCTACCGGGATCCGGCTCTCGATCCCCGCCAGCGCCATATCTGCCGCAGCGAGCGCATTCACCGCGCCGCCCACATTGCGCTTGACGCAGGGGACCTCCACAAGGCCGCCCACCGGGTCGCACACAAGGCCCATCAGGTTCTTAAGCGCCATCGCGCAGGCGTGCCCCAGCTGTTCCTTCCCACCGCCCCTGACATGGCAGATAGCCGCTGCCGCCATGCCGGAGCCGGAGCCAATCTCCGCCTGGCATCCGCCGGAGGCGCCTGCAAGATACGCGCGGCTGGAGATAATCTGTCCGACTCCCGCCGCCACATACATTGCCTCTATCATCGTATCCTCCGAAGGGTGATACTCCCTGTAATATGTGACAAGCACCGCTGGCAGCACCCCGCACGCGCCTGCGGTCGGCGCTGCGACGATCCGCTTCATGCAGGCGTTATTGCATCCCATCCGAAGCGCGTTCGCTATGACCTTCGCCACAAAATCACCGCACAGCGTATCCCCCTTTTCCCGGTAAGCGTCCATAAGCCCGCCCTCTTTTCCCACCAGTCCGCTTCTTGACATAAGCTCCGGCTCGTAGCTGTCAATGCTGTCCTGCATCGCCTGCCACATCCCCTTCATCTGGATCCAGGAATCCCCCGGCTTCACGTCGCGCTCCTCGGCGTCTTCCAGCTGCACCGCTTTCCAAAATGGGATGTCATCTCTCTCACATCTTTTATATGCCTCTTCCATCGACTGATATGACATATCCCTACTCCTTCCCTATCACATTCAGAAATGTTACTTTTAAAATGCCCTGCCTCGCCTCCAGCATCTTAAGCGCGCTCTCCGGTACGATCTGGTCCGTCTCGACCACCATGACGGCAATCCCGCCCCGCTTTGACCGGAACACCTGCATCGTGGCGATATTGATCCCACAGAAGCTAAGCGCCGTCGAGACGTCCGTAATACAACCCGGCTGATCCTGGTTGCGCACGATCAGCGTATTCGTCTCCCCGCTGAAGCTCACATCCATCCCATCCAGCTTTTTCACGCGGATTCTTCCGCCTCCGATGGAGCACGCCTCGATCTCAAGTGTTTTCCCGCCGGTGTCCCCCATCATGATCCGCGCGGTATTCGGATGCGCGTCCCGAAGCTCCCTGGGTTCGATTACAAATTCCATCCCCGCTTCCCTTGCGGCTTCAAAGCTCTGCGGAATCCCAAGATCGTCCGGCTGCATCCCCAAAAGCCCGGCAATCAACGCCCTGTCCGTACCGTGTCCCTTCCCTGTCGCCGCAAATGAGCCGTGCAGATACACTACGGCTTTGTCCGGCTGCTTCCCGAAAAGCTGCCTCGCAATCAGGCCGATCCGTACCGCCCCCGCCGTGTGCGAGCTGGACGGCCCCACCATCACAGGCCCAAGAATATCGAATATATTTGCCATCCATTGTACCTCTCTTATCCTACTGTGTACGTATCTGTATCTATTATACTTATAATCCGCCAGATTTACAATAGTTCTTTCACATGGCCGGCATTTACAGGACAGGCCGGGCTTGCCGGAACCATATTGTAAATCTCCTCCGCTTGTGTTAAGATTGGTTACAGTCTGAAAAAGGAAGTGTACATGATGAACAAGAAAGAAATCCTGGAAATACGGAAACAATTCACCCCCGAAAACTGCACCATCACCCGTATCTGCGGATGCTGCGTGACGCATGAGAAGGAGAAGAAAGCAGAGCTTAAAAAAGCATTCCTGTCCCTTCCCGAAGAGGAAGGGTTCAAATATTTTGACATTTTCCGCCACACCCTTGCCGGCACGATCGGAAAGAACCTCCTGACTATGGAATTTCCCACCGATGAGGAGATGCCCGGCGGCGCGCAGGAATTTCTCCTCAAGCTCCGTGACAGCGGACTTGAGGATGACGCGCTGCTTGGTGAATTTTATGACAAAATCATTGAAAATTATGATTACCCGGAGAATTACTATATCGTGCTCATGCACGCCGTATATGACATTCCGGGCAGGGCTTCAGACGGCATGGAGATGTTTGACGCCTCGGAAAACGTCTACGAATATCTCCTGTGCAGCCTATGCCCTGTGAATCTCACGAAAGCGGGGCTTACATACAATGCGCAGGCGGACTGCGTGGAGGACCGCACCCGCGACTGGCTTGTAGAACTTCCGGTGCGGGGCTTCTTATTCCCCGCTTTCCAGGACCGCGCCGCCGATATCCACCATGTCCTATACTACTTGAAGAAGCCGGAGGAGCTGCAGCCGGGCTTTATCACAAATGTGCTTGGAAGCCCTGTGCCGCTGACCGCCAAAGACCAGAAAGCCACGTTCCAGTCCCTGATTGCGGACACTCTGGGAGATTCCTGTGATTATGAGACAGTGCGCAATATCCACGACAACTTAAACGAGATGCTTGAAGACGCCAAAGAATCCCCCGAACCGCTGGAGCTTACCAGGTCTGATCTCAAACGGCTGCTTATGCAAAGCGGCGTAGAGGACGGCCGCATGGAGCATTTCGACCAGGACTTTGCCGAGGCGGCGGGCGAGCATAAGACGCTGCTTGCCTCCAACATCGCCAGCGAAAAAACCTTCCAGCTTGAGACTCCGGACATCGTTGTGAAGGTAAACCCGGAGCGTTCCGACCTCGTGGAAACCCGCGTGATTGACGGCAG
>CAZFSW010000083.1:0-5737 GCA_964521655.1 uncultured Dorea sp. | reverse complement strand
CGATCAGATCCTTCAGCATATCCGCGTATTCCTCGCTCATCTCCCCCGTCTGTGTAACGTGGGGCTGCTCCTGCGCCGTCTCCTGCACGCCCGCCGTGTCTGTGTAGGCGGTGGTGTGGACTGCCGCGCTGCCAGCGAGCGTCTGTGCGCCGGCCTCCTGCGTCTGGCCCGCGTCCTCTGCGGCCGTCTCCTGTCTGGGTTCCGGCTCCTCGCTAAGCGCGCTGCCCGCCTCCTGACTGGAAGCCTGCACCTGCACAGCCTGTACCGGCTGCTCCTGCATGGGCTGCGGCTCTGTCCGGCCCTCCTGCGCCGGGACGTCCTGCGCCGCCTCCTGATGTGCCGCCTCAGCTCCTGCGAAAAGCTCCGGCTCCTGCGCGGGTCTTTCCTCCGGCACGTGCGCACTCTCTGCCTGAACTGCGGCAAAAGCCTCCTGCGGGATCTGTACGCCCTGTGCCTGATCAGATCCTGCCTCTCCTGCGGCCTGCACATTCTGCACGGCCTGCATCGACTGCATGAACTGCCCGGTCTCTACGCCCACAAGCTTCTGTGCAAGCTCTGCCTGTGCATCTGCGCCGCCCTGCGCCGCCTGCATTTCCTCCGGCTGCACGGACGTCTCTTGGGCTGCCTCGGCCTGCACGTCTGTCTCCGCGCCCTTGCCATCCGGCTTTGCCGCCGTCTGCGCATCCTGGCTGCGGTACTCGGACGTCGCCCCGGACGCGCTCACAAGCGCCTGCCCAAAGGCGTCTTCTGCGGCGCTTTCCGCCTTTTTCGTCCTTGCCGTCTGGCTGCTTTTCGTGTTACTCAGTGACTTTAAGGCCACTGCAGCATCATAAGCCATAGCATACTCCTCCTTTCTTTTATATGATATTTATAGTAAACTGCAAAGCAGAATTACTATCCCGTATAACCTTTTGACAGGAAACCTCCGGAAGACATCTATCTCGCCACAGACAGCTCATGGTTGACAAACTCCTCCACAAGCTGCTCCTGCTCCTTCTGCTCCCCGTGCCGGTACTCTTCCAGCCTCTTTTCCTTCAGCTTATCGAGCGACTTCGTCTCCGTCTTCGCCGCGATGAGCTCCTGGCGCTTCTTCTCCTCCCTCGCCTTAAGCGTCTCTAAGATCTTTGTCTGGCGCTTGATCTCCTCCCGCAGATAGGAGAGGTAGTTTTCGTAGGTCCGCATCTGGAGGATCAGGCAGCCCTTCTGCTTCTCCTCCTCCATCTCTCTTCTGGTATCGGCGTCCTGCTCATCAAGCTGCGCGATCTTTTCCTCCTGCACCAGCACCTCATGGAGGATCGCCGCATGCTCGCTCCTTACGCTGTCCTCATACTGCCTCTTATAGCTTAACACCTTATCCAGCCCAAATGCAAACTTTTTCAATCTCTTAACCCCTTTTTGTCCTTATTTAATCCTTAAAAATCTCCCCCAGCAGGGCGACGACCTCATCTACGCTGTAGGACTGCTCCACCTGCTGCATAAGGAAACCGTTGATCTGGTCAATCTTCTTAATCGCATAGTCGAGGCGCGGGTTTGAGCCCGCCTTGTACGCCCCGATGGAGATCAGGTCCTCGTTCTGCATATACAGGCTGTACAGATCCCGGAGCTTCCCCGCCAGCTCCTTGTGCTCCTCTGACACGATGGATGACATCAGACGGGAAATGCTCGCGTTCACGTCGATCGCCGGGTAATGGTTGGCGTTGGCGAGCTTCCTGCTCAGTACGATGTGCCCGTCCAGGATGCCGCGCACGGTATCCGCAATCGGCTCATTCGTGTCATCGCCCTCCACCAGCACGGTATAGACTCCGGTGATAGATCCCGTGTCAAAATTCCCGCTGCGCTCCAGAAGCTTGGGGAATTCCGCGTAAATGGAAGGGGTATAGCCTCTGGCAATCGGCGGCTCTCCGGTTGCCAGCCCGATCTCCCGCTGCGCCATCGCGAACCGGGTGAGCGAGTCCATCATCAGCAGCACGTCGTAGCCCTGATCCTTGAAATACTCCGCGATCGTCGTCGCCACCATCGGGCATTTCATGCGCAGCATCGCGGGCTGGTCCGACGTTGCCACCACCAGCACGGAGCGCTTCATGCCCTCCTCGCCCAGATCCTGCTGCACAAACTCTAAAACCTCCCTGCCACGTTCCCCGACAAGGGCGATGACGTTGATATCCGCCTTTACATTGCGTGCGATCATCCCCATCAATGTGCTCTTGCCTACGCCGCTGCCCGCAAAGATGCCGATCCTCTGGCCCTTGCCGATGGTGTTGAGCCCGTCGATCGCCTTTACCCCAAATTCCAGCGGCTCGCGGATGGGCGGCCTTGCCAGCGGGTTGATGCTTGGACTCTCTACATAATAATATTTTGCGGAAGTGAACTTCCCCTTACTGTCAATGGGGTTTCCCATCGCATCAATAATGCGCCCGCGCAGGAACTCCCCTACCGGGATCTTAAGCCGCCTCCTCGTGTTCCTCACATAGCTGTCAGAGCCGATGCCGCTCACATTCTCATAGGCCATGAGCTGCACCTTATCCTCCTTAAAGCCGACGACCTCTGCAGGTATCTCCTTTTTCTGCTTCTCATCATAGATCAGCACGATATCGCCAATACTGGAATTGCTTCCCGACGCCTCCATCGACATGCCGGTGATATTCGTAATCTTCCCGATGTGGCTGATTGTCTCCGCGTTCATGATACGCCCCGGCAGCTCATGTAACAGCTTCGCGCGGTTTCTTCTATTATAGTCTGGCATTATTCATAATCTCGCGGATATTTTCAAGCTGGGTGCCAACGCTTACATCAATGATCTCCTCCGGCCTCTCCACAATGCAGGTCCCAGGCTCCGCGCCCTCCATCACTATGATCTTCACGTTGTCGGAGAGGTGCTCCAGCTCCTTTAGGAAACCCGGATCCGCCTTGATGTCCGCTCCCGCGTCCTTCCCCGTCCCCACGTAGATCTTCGCCCATGTGCTTTTCCTCAATTTATCCGTGGCGGCGACGATCATCTTCTCCACCACTCTCGAATCGGACTTCAGGCTCGTCATCACAATCTTCTCCCCGACTGCCATCGCCACGTCCTTTAAATCATCCATATAGACGTCCAGCGCCTTGTCCTTCTTGACCTGCACGTCCTCGATGCAGGCTTTCACCTCCTGCCCAAGCTCCTCGGCCTTCTGCGCATAGATGCGCTTTCCCTCCTCGCTCCCGCTGCGGAAGCCTTCATCGTAGCCTGTCTGCCTGCCCTCGGCAAATCCCTTCTCGTAGGCGCCCTTTTTGATATTCTCCGCCTCGTTCCTTGCCGCGTTCAGGATTTTCTCTGCCTGTATCAGGCTTTCGCCTATCACGGACATTTCCCTGCCGTCCTCCAGGCTTGTTTCCTGCTTCTTTTCCGACTCCTTTACGCCCTCCAGCTTTGGGTATATGAACGCCCCTTCCGCGCCCGGGGCGTCAGAAAGCCCTTTCACAACTCTATACAACAATCTCATCCTTTCCGCCGCCCTTGCTGATAACCAGCTCTCCGGCCTCCTCAAGCCTGCGGATGACGGCGACGATGCGCGACTGTGCCTCTTCCACGTCACGCAGCCTTACATTGACCGTGACCTCCAGGTCGGACTGCACCGATTCCGCCATACGGCTTGACATATTGGAGTAGAATGTCTTCAGTGTCTCTTCGTTCGCGCCCTTCAGCGCGTACACGATATCTTTCATGTCGCAATCGCGGATAAAACGCTGGATGGAGCGGTTGTCCATCGCCAGGATGTCCTCGAACACGAACATCCGCTTCCTGATATCCTCTGCAAGCTCCGGGTCGTCCTTCGCCATCTCGTCGAAGATCTGCTTCTCGTTGCTCCTGTCCATATGGTTCATCACATCCGCGATGTAATCGATACCGCCAATGCTCGTAAAATCCGTAGTAAGGATATTATCAAACTTGCTCCTTAGCTGCGCCTCCACAATCTTAATCGCGTCTGGCGATGCGCTGTCCATCTTTGCGATATTCTTCACGACCTGGATGCGCTTCTTCTCCGGGAGCTCCGCGATAAGCTCCGCCGCCTTGTTGGACTCCACGTAGGACAGCACCAGCGCGATGGTCTGCGCGCGCTCATGCTGGAGGATGGAGAACAGGTTCTTCGTGTCCGCTTTCTCTATGAAGTCAAAATTACGGTTCTTCAGGTACTTGGATACCTTATGTAAAAGCTCCGTCGCCGTGCTCTCGCCATATGCCTTTTCCAGAACCGCCCGCGCATACTCCAGGCCGCCGTCCGTCATGACCTTCTGTGTCAGGCAGGTTTTATAGAACTCGTCTAAGACCTCCTCTGCCTGATCCGCGCTCAGATGGCCCAGCTTCGCAACTTCAAGCGTCAGAAGCTCCACATCCTCATCGCTTAAGTACTTATATAGCTTCGACGCCTTGTCGGTTCCCAGTGCAACCACCAGCGCCGCCGCCTTCTGTTCCGAAGTAATCGGCCCGTTAGCTGCCACTATCGTCACCTCCATGCAGCCAGTTGCGGATCATCTGCGCGGAAATCTCCGGATTCTCGTCCGCAAACTCTCTCACGCTCTCGCGCAGCGCCTGGCTCCTCTCATTCTGTATATTGATAAGGTCTGACTGGTCAAATGCCGCAGGCTCTTCCTCCTGCGCCTCCTCCGGAAGCTCCGGCGGCGGCTCGTTGAAGAACTCCTCCTCTTCCTTCTTTTTCTTTTTCTTCTTCTTTCCAAGAATGAGGAAAAGCACCGTCAAAAGAACCAGGAGCAGGGCAATCCCCACGATGAGGAACGGCAGGTAATCCTGGATAAGCCTCTCGAACACCGTCTGCGTCTCTTCCTCCAGCTCTTCCTCCTCGTAGAACGGCGCGTTCACGATAGTGATCTTGGTCCTTCTGTCATTAGACTCGATGCCGGCCGCGTTGCCAACCAGGTCTAAGAGCCGGTTTTGGGTAAGCCCGCCTAATGTCTCCCCGTTGATGGCCACTGACACCGTGACGTCCTCCAGCACGCCCGGAGATATCTCCCCCTGTTCCTTTATCATATTCACGAGATAATCTCTCGTCTCTGTCTCGCTTATGTAACCGTCATTGTCATCGTCCGCGACCGCGGCATACTGGGATATCTCTGAGTTCGTTTCCGTCCCGACGACGCCTGCGGCCTCCACACCGCTCCCGCTCGCCTCCACGGAGGTCGTCTCCTCCGAGACGATCCCGGTCTTGTCATTCTCATCGATCTTCTCCGGCGTGGAATACGTCGTCTCCTCGCGGACGACCTTCTCCATATTAACCGTTCCTGTGGCAGACACACGTACATTTTCCGCCCCGTAGAACGGCTCTAATACATTGACGACCTTCCTTGAAATCTGGGCTTCGATAATCTGCGCGATCTCCTGCGCCGCGTCCCCGGAGGCCGTAGAATCCGACGAGGATGAGACTTCGATGCCATTCCCGTCCAGGACGCTTACATTCTCCATCTCCATGTCCGGGACGCTCCTGGCCACCAGCCTCTGGATGCCCGCCGCCTGCTTGCTCGTGGGGGAGCCGCCGTCCTCCATCACCACCACAACCGAGGCGCTTGACCCGCCCGTGTCGTCCTCAGAATCATTCAGCACATACTGATCTTCTTCCTCAAGCGCAATCGTCACTTTGGCGTCCTTCACGCCATCAAACAGGCGGACAGTCGCCCCGATGCGGTTCTGGAGGTCGTAGAGCTTATAGGTCTGCTTCTCCATGTCGGTCGTCATCCCGCCCGCGTTCGA
>CAZFSW010000082.1:4288-5922 GCA_964521655.1 uncultured Dorea sp. | reverse complement strand
GCCTTCGCCCCCGACAGGTCTTCAAATAGCTCGTCCAGTCCGTCGTCCTCGTCCACCACGTTCATCGCGCCCTCCCTGCGGACGCTCTTCGTGTCATATTTTTTCAGGCGTTTATCAGAAAAGATGTCATCCTCGTCGTCAAGCTCCGCCTCTTCAAAATCTTCCTCCGCGAGCCCTGCTTCTTCAAAATCCTCCTCATCAAAATCCTCCTCGTCGAAGTCATCCTCATCAAAATCCTCCGCCTCTAAGTCGATTTCTTCAAAATCCTCCCCGAGATCATCCTCCTCAAAATCGTCTTCTGCGAAGTCTTCCTCATCTTTCCTGCGCTTTTGTCCTTTTTCCTTTTTCTTCTCCGGCTCCTTATCCTCCAGGTCGATCCCGTACTCATCGTACAGGTCGTCCAGCTCCAGGTCGCGGTTATGAAGCTTCACCGCAAGGACGATGATAAACAGGAGAGCTATGACGCCCAGCACGAGCAGCAGGATTACAAAGAACTTAAAGTACCGGTCAAAGAATCTCTGGAGCTTGTCAAGGAACGTATCTCCCTCTTCTTGCGTATCTTCCTCTTCCTCCGGCACATCGAACCTCTGGTAGGTGTTTTCTCCGGAATCATACTGGTAAAAGGATTTCTCTCCGTTACTGCTGTTCATCGCATAGAGGATGTAATACCCCTCCTTCTGCGTGTCCCCCCACACCGGGAAATCTGTCCCGTTCAATGTCAGGGTCGTCTCTTCATATCTGCCCGGCAGCGTCACATTAGAGGGATTATTTAGCACAAGGATGGAAGCCATGTCAGAGATTTCAATCTCCCCATAGGGGCAAAACGACGCCGTATCCTCATCATAGATGAAGAAATCTCCCATCCCCTGGGAATCGAGCAGATAACCGAGGATGATACCGCTCGTCTCATTTACGGCCATCTGCCGGTCCTGTCCGTCCAGCGAAACCGTTGTCCGCGTATAGCCATTCGGGATATCGTCATCCGTAAAATTATCTGACAGCGTATATGCCACGCCGTCTACCTCGACCTGCATATCACCCGCCGCAGACGCAGCAGCCGTCTGGATCTTAGACGGGTCGCCGGGGCCGATCGTCACGGTCGAATCCCCTTCCTCCAGCGTCAATGCATAGCCAGACGCAGAGCTCACCGACACGCTCGAAATCGTCACCTTCCCCGTGCCTTCCTGCAGAGCCTGGAACGTCATGGTAAAAGACTCCTCCGCAGAGCCGCCGGAGCTGGAGTAGGTAAGGCTCCCTTCCCCGCCGGAGGACACTCCGTCCCCGGAGTCGAACCGGAGCGACGCCGTGTCATAGCTAAGCCCAAGCTCCACACTCCCGAGGCTGTCGCCCTCTGTACGGATCACGCACCGTATCTCGACCATGTCCCCCACAGCTGTTTCCGGATCTGAAAATGCGATGCTGCCGTCTGCCGCGTAAGCTGCAGTTCCAAAGCACAGCGCGCCTAAAACCGCCGCAAGAAACAGGTTTCTCACCTTGATTGCCGTTTTCATCATCTTTTCTCCTTTGTTTTACTCCACAGTAACTGACTTTGCCAGATTCCGCGGCTTATCCACGTCACATCCTCTTCCTACCGCAATATAATACCCAAATAACTGAAGCGGGATGATCGCCAG
>CAZFSW010000082.1:0-4188 GCA_964521655.1 uncultured Dorea sp. | reverse complement strand
GATATCGCATAATCAAGCCCCCGCCCGATAAAGAAAATATCCCTCGCCGCCAGATAGCGGTTGGCAAACTTCTGGATCCTGCCCTTATTATTTAAAAGCATCTCGATCTGCGCCGGAAGCGAGCGCATATCCTCCAGCATCCCGGCCAGGCCCGCCTCGTCAAGCTGCCCCCGCGCACAGGCAAACTTCATCGCCAGCAGATAGAGGGCAATCAGCTGTGTCGAGTAAGCCTTCGTCGTGGCGACCGCAATCTCTGGCCCAGCCCAGGTATACATGACATTGTCCGCCTCCCTCGCGATCGAGCTTCCGACCACATTGACGATGCCCAGCACTTTCGCGCCGCGCGCGTGCGACTCACGCAGCGCCGCCAGCGTGTCCGCCGTCTCCCCGGACTGGCTGACCACGATAATCAGCGTCCTCTCATCCACAATCGGGTCACAGTAGCGGAACTCCGAGGCAAGGAACACCTCCACCGGGATACGCGCCAGCCCTTCCAGCACATATTTCCCCGTAACACCCGCATGATACGCCGAGCCGCACGCGACGATCATAATCTTGCCGACCGCCCGGATCTCCTCGTCGGTCATATGGAGCTCTTCAATTACGATTTTTCCGTCTTTAATCCTCGGGGAAAATGTATCCGTCACCGCCTTTGGCTGCTCATACATCTCTTTGAGCATAAAATGCTCATAACCGCCCTTCTCTGCGGCATTCACATCCCACTCGATCCGCACGGGCTCCTTTTCAATGGGCTCCTCGTCCACATTGAAGAACCTCATCTCATCCTCTGTCATAAAGACGATCTCTTCATTTTCAATAAAATAAACGTCCCTCGTGTACTTCAGGACTGCCGGGACGTCCGAGGCAAGGATGCTGCCGTCATCCATATGCCCTACGATCAGCGGGCTGTCCTTGCGCACGGCATACAGCTCGCCCGGATGATCCCTGAAAAGGATGCCAAGCGCATAAGAGCCCTCCATCCGGTGCATGATCTTGGTGATAGCGCGCAGCGGGTTTCCGTCATAATAATAGTCCAGCAGATGCGCGATGATCTCCGTATCCGTGTCCGAGATAAATTCATAGCCTTTCATTTCCAGCTTTTTTTTCAGCTTTAGATAATTTTCAATGATCCCGTTGTGGACGACCACGATGCTTTCTTCTTTGTTAAAATGCGGATGTGCATTCCTGTCTGACGGAGAGCCGTGCGTCGCCCACCTCGTATGGCCGATCCCCGCCGTTCCTGGAAGCGTCTCGCCTCCGTGGGTAAGCTCCGTGAGCGCCTTAAGCCTCCCCTGCGTCTTGGCTATATCAATTTTTTCGCCGTTATATACCGCAATCCCGGCAGAGTCGTAACCTCTGTATTCCAGCTTCGACAGGCCGTCAAGCAGGATCGGCGCAGCCTGCCGGCTTCCGACATAACCCACGATTCCACACATATTCCACCCTCCATGCAGGACGCCGCAGGCGTCCCAAGATCATTCTGCCTCTGCGCAGGGCGCCACGGACATTCTATGATAATCCCATCTCTGCGCAGGATGCCGCAGACGTCCTAAGACAATTCAGCCTCCGCGCGGTGCAGCGCTTCTGCGGCGACCTGATGCATATCCATATACCGGTATGTGCCAAGCCTCCCGCCAAATATCACTCTCTGCTCCCGGTCCGCAAGCTCCTTGTAGCGGCAGTACAGCTTATGGTTCCTCTTGTCATTGATCGGATAATATGGCTCCCCTCCCCGCTTCCACGCAGTCGGATATTCTCTGGAAATCACCGTTTTCTCCTGCGTACCAAATTCAAAATGCTTATGCTCAATAATACGTGTATAGGGGATCTCATATTCCGTATAATTCACCACTGCATTGCCCTGATAATTATCTATGTCCAGTGTTTCCGTCTCAAACCGGACTGCGCGGTATTCAAGTTCTCCATACCGATAATCATAATATGCGTCGATCGGGCCGGTATATACAGTCCTCTCCGCCATCTGATCCAGATCTTTCCTCTGCTTCAGATAGTCCACATTCAGGCAGACCTTTGCACAGTCAAGCATCTTCTCAATGATCTGCGTATATCCCCCCACAGGGATCCCCTGATAGAGGTCGTTAAAATAATTATTGTCATAGGTGAACCGCACCGGCAGCCGCCTGATAATCTCCGGCGGAAGCCTGTCCGCGCGCCTCCCCCACTGCTTCTGCGTATATCCCTTTACCAGGATCTCATAGATATCCCTTCCGACGAGGCACAGAGCCTGCTCCTCCAGATTCGCCGGGGCGTCCGTCCTGTACTTTGCCGTCTGCTCGTTAAGTTTCTCCTTCGCCTGTGCGGGCGTCACAGTTCCCCAGAGCTGGTAGAAGGTATTCATATTAAAGGGCAGGTTATAGAGCTTTCCCTGGTAGCAGGCGACCGGGCTGTTCGTATAGCGGTTAAACTGCGCGAATTGCCCCATATAGTCCCATATTTCCCTGTCGCTGGTATGGAAGATGTGCGCCCCATACCGATGTACCTGGATCCCCGCTATCTCCTCCGTATACAGGTTGCCTCCGATATGGCTTCTCTTTTCCACAACAAGGCAGCTATGCCCCCGCCTTGCCGCCTCGTATGCAAACACCGCGCCGTATAGCCCGGAGCCTACGATCAAAAAATCATATTTATATTTTATCTTGCCCATCCTGATCACTGTACCCCGGCGTTGCCCACAGTCCCGTTACCGGCGTCGCCAGCAGTTCCGCCGCCTGTATCACCCGTAGTCTCGCCGCCTGTATCGCCTGTAGTCCCGCCGCCTGTGTCACCTGTAGTTTCGCTGCCCGTACCGCCCGCAGCTCCACCGCCTGTATCACCTGTAGTCCCGCCGCCAGCGCCTGTAGTCCCGCCGTTCCAGTCTCCTGCGCCCGAATCCGTCTGCCCTCCATAATCATCATAGTAATTATAGCCGTTTCCTGTGGTATCCGTATACAGATCCTCTTCCGGCGCGACATAATTCTCCGTCTCCTCCTGCGTATCGGCCTCCACATCCCCGGACTTGCTCACAATGCCAGCGCTGATGGAATAGATCACGGACGAGGGAACGTACCCATCCTCTCCAAACAGGAACTGATGGAGCTGGGTAACATTACTCTCCAGCGTGACCGGAATGACCGAGCTCCCGATCCCGCTCAAGGTAGCCGTAGTCTTGTCAAACGGGAAGCCCGCAGTTTCCGTGAGCTGATAATCCATAAAATCCTTTGCATAAGACAGGATCTCCGTCAGGGTAAAATTTGTCTCAATCTTCTCAAAGACACTGTCAATGATCTGGTTGATCGTCGCAAGATTTGCCTGCTGCGCTTTCTTGACGATCTGCTCGATCACCGCCCTCTGCCTCTCCGTCCTCTTATAGTCATCCCCTGCCGTATAGCGGATCCGGCAATAGCCGGTTGCCAGCACGCCATCCAGCGTCTGGAGCCCGGGAACCGCCGTCGCCGTAACCTCTTTCCCCGACACCTTAGCAGTATCGGCAGCATAAGCATTCGTCCACTCTGCCTCTTCCTCCGTCAGCTCCAGCTCCACGCCCCCCAGTGCGTCGATCACGTCGATCAGCGCGATAAAATCTACCGTTACATAGTGCTGGATATCCAAATCCAGGTTCCTGTTCAGAAGCGCGACCGCCTCCTCGACCCCGCCAAAGGAATAGGCCGCATTCGCCTTATTATAACTGCCATCCGAAAGCTGCAGCAGAGTATCCCGGTAAACAGAGCATATCTTAACCTCCCCGGTCCCCTGGTCCAGGCTCGCGACCATGATCGTGTCAGAGCGGTCCCCCTCCACAGAGCCGTCAGCGCGGGTATCTACGCCAAATAACGCGACATTCAGATATCCTTCCTTATGCTCCACCTCCTGGCTGATTGCCAGCGCCTCCGTATCCAGTTCCTTCGTGTCCAGCTTTTCTACTTTATTCGCAATAAAAAACGCGCCCGCCGCAACGCCCGCGACCACAACCGTAAGAAGCGTCCCCCCAAGTATCGTGCCGATCTTCCTTCCGAGGGACCATGTTTTAAAGCCCCGTTTTTTTCTTCTTCCTCTATGTACCCTTCTTCTCCTTGCCATGAACCGTATATCCCTTCTCTATATTCAAACACGCGCCATACCAGGCACATCTAATCATATCTTATTTTACACGAAATATCAATAAATATCCCAATAATTTTTATTTGACGT
>CAZFSW010000081.1:0-5960 GCA_964521655.1 uncultured Dorea sp. | reverse complement strand
CATTCTGTAGTAAAATATAAGAAAATACGCAAAGAAACCAGGAGGTAGTTCCATGAAGGTACTTGTAATCGGCGGCGTTGCCGCCGGGACAAAAACAGCGGCAAAGCTAAAGCGGGAAGACCGCTCGGCAGAGGTGGCCGTATTCACCAAAGCACAGGACATATCATACGCGGGGTGCGGGCTCCCCTACTATGTGGGCGGCAGCATCCCCACGCGGGAGGCGCTCATCGTGAATACTCCCGCAAAATACGCGGGGCTTACCGGGGCGGCCGTGCAAACAGGACAGGAAGCGGTCGCTGTGGACGCGGAAGCGAAGACAGTCACGTTCCGGAGCGTGACGGACGGGGCATTGAGCCATGAGGCGTATGATAAGCTGGTGATCGCCACAGGCGCATATCCTTTCGTTCCCCCGGTAGCGGGGGCCGAGCTTCCGGGCGTCTTCCGTATGCGCGTCCCGGACGACGCCATCGCGCTGCGCTCCTATATCGAGGAAAATAAATGCCGCAGGGCAGTTGTCGCCGGAGCCGGGTTTATCGGCTTAGAGGTGGCAGAAAACCTGATGGCGCAAGGGCTTTCCGTGACAGTCGTGGATATGGCAGAGCAGGTGATGCCGAACCTCTTCGACCGGGAGATGGCGGATTATATCAAGAGAAAGCTGCAGGAAAAGGGTATGCGCATCCTGACCGGGGCGTCCCTTAAGAGCGTGACCGGGACTGAGCGCGCCACAGGGATTGAGACGGACGCCGGATCTGTGGGCGCGGATCTCGTCGTGATGGCAATCGGCGTCCGCCCGGCAACGGAATTTTTAAAGGACAGCGGGATCGAGATGTTCAAGGGAACGATCCTTGTCAACGAAAAGCAGGAGACCAATATCACGGATATCTATGCGGCGGGCGACTGCGCCTGTGTAAAAAACAGGCTGACCGGAAAACCGCAGTGGTCTGCGATGGGTTCTACGGCAAATATCACGGGGCGCTGCCTCGCAAAGACCTTAGCGGGAAAGGGATCTGCCTACGGCGGATGTCTCGGCACGGGCGTCGTGCGGCTTGCGGAAGGTTTGAATGCCGGGCGCACCGGGCTTACCGAGGAGCAGGCCGCGGCCTGCGGCTATGCCCCGGTTTCCGCGGTGTGTGTGGTGGACGACAAGGCGCACTATTACCCGGGCGCGGACAGCTTTGTAATCAAACTGATCGCGGACAGTGGAAGCCACCGGCTGCTGGGGATCCAGGTGATCGGGGGAGGCGCGGCGGACAAGCTCGTCGATATCGCCGTGACCGGCATCGCCATGAACGCTTCCATCGAGGACTTCGACACGCTCGACTACGCCTACGCGCCGCCGTTTTCCACAGCAATCCATCCGTTTGTGCAGGCGTGTTATATATTGGAAAATAAAATGTCCGGGGAATTTGAGACATTTACCCCTGCCGAGTACGCGGCGGGCGCGGCAAAGGGCTACCGGGTACTGGATGTACACCCGCAGGCGACGCTTCCGGGGGCCGAATGGCTTGACCTCGCCAGCATCACAGGGCCGCTCCCCGGCGTGGATAAGGACGAGAAGCTCCTCCTCGTCTGCGCGAAGGGCAAGCGGGGATATTTCGCCCAGAACCGCCTGAAATATTACGGCTACACCAACACGCGGGTCATCGAGGGCGGCGCTTATTTCAACAAGATCAAAATAGACCGAAACGGGGCGAAGCTCTCCGCAGACGAGATCAAGCGGGTGAAAGGGCTCGGATGCCTCCAGGATAAACGCTACGGCGACGTCTTCAACGTGCGTGTCATCACCCGCAACGGCAAGATCACCAGCGCCGAGCAGCAGGCGATCGCAGAGGCGGCCGAGCGTTTCGGGAGCGGGGAAGTGACCATGACGACCCGCCTGACTCTGGAGATTCAGGGCGTTCCCTATGAAAAGCTGGACGATGTGAGGGAATTCCTGATGGAGCATGGCCTGGAGACCGGCGGAACCGGCTCCAAGGTACGCCCGGTAGTCTCCTGTAAGGGGACAACCTGCCAGTACGGGCTGATCGACACCTTTGAACTCAGCGAAAAGCTCCATGAGAAATTCTACAAGGGATACCATGACGTGTCGCTGCCGCACAAGTTCAAGATCGCGGTGGGCGGATGTCCGAACAACTGCGTAAAGCCGGAGCTCAACGACCTCGGCATCATCGGCCAGCGGGTTTTGCAGTGGGATCTCAGCAAATGTAAGGGCTGCAAGAAGTGTCAGGTGGAGCAGTCCTGCCCGATCAAGGTCGCGCATGTGATAGACGGCAGGCTTCTGGTTGATCCGGGCGAATGCAACCACTGCGGGCGCTGCCTGGCGAAATGCCCATTCGGCGTCACGGAGGATTTCACAGGCGGCTACAAGGTCTGCATCGGCGGGCGCTGGGGCAAGAAGGTCGCGCACGGTCATGTGCTGGACAAGATCTTTACCTCTGAGGAGGAAGTCATGGAGCTGGTTGAAAAAACCATCCTGTTCTTCCGCGACGAGGGGCTTTCCGGGGAACGGCTCGCGGACACCGTTGACCGCCTCGGCTTCGAGTACGTGCAGGAAAAGCTGCTGCACGGGGCGATCGATAAATCCAAGATCATGGAAAAGAATGTCGTAGGAGGCGCGACCTGCTGATAAATCTCAGGACGCCGCAAAATCATCTAATTTTAGTGATTTTGCGGCGTCTATACCAGCTTCTCCGTCTCCATCGCAAGGAAAAGTTTCTCACATTCCGCTCCGTCCTTTTCGTCCAGATGAATCAGCTCATTGATCCTTGCGATCCGGGTCAGCAGCGTATTCCTGTGGATTTTCAGGCTGGCGGCGGTATTTGCAACATTGCGTCTCAGCTTAAGATAGGCATACAGCGTCTCATACAGGTTCTTCCCTTTTTCCTCATCCTCCCGCCTGATACGATCCAATTCCGCGAGATGGAAGCTGCTCTTTCCCAGCTTTCTGCCCGCCAGTGAGACTGCAAGCTCATAATAGTAGTCTTCCATGCAGCGCACCCCACCCCGCGTCCTGCTTTTCTGCGCTATCTTCAGCGCCTCAAGCTGCAGCAGCCTGTTTTTCTCCTTATGCCGCTCTTCACGGAATCCGTTTCCTATCAGGAGGATGCCTTCTTGACCTTCCATATATTCCCTGCATAACCCGATCAGCCGTTCCCGTCCTGTTTTCCCGCTTACGCACGACAGCAGCACGCTCTGATCACACCGTTTTAACAGCTTTGCACCAGGCTTACCCTCTTTGGAAAACCGCCCGCAGAGTCCGTCCAATGTATGATCGTCAGAAGCGACGATCCACAGGAAATCAGGATGACAGATCTCCGTCTCCAAATCCTCCTGGCCTACGGATTTCATCTCCAGCTCAAAGCTTTTTGCAAGGATATCCATGATTTCTACGATCTTAGACATAGATTTCCCTGCCGGGATGCGCGCGAGAATTGTGCCCTTTCCGCCCTGCAGTTCCTTTTCAGCCATTCTTATGCCTGGTTCCGGCGGCACTTTGTCAGCTTCCTCCCTGGTACAGACAGAAACCTCCACGCCTGTATAGTCCCCGATTTCCTCCAGCACCGCGCTGATGGGCCTGCCGCCTGTAATCCCGGACAAGATGATCTTGTAACAGTAATTGATATCAATCTGGTCGCCGCCGTCCTTCTCCGACTGTATCATTTCAAGGAACGCCGCTATCCGGGTAGAGATCTGCGCGACGTCTGCCGATGAATAATCCGTATCTATTGCCATATAAGGCAGCTTTTTCTCATCGTTTACAAATTTCCGTATATATATGGACTCGGCCCCGGTCGCATGGCAGCCAGTCAAAATCATCTCTACAACCCCATCTACCCGATACTCGTCGATAATCCTGCCAAGAAGCTCAATACGGTTGTCATTGGGCGTCATGATGGAGCATCCGGTAGACAGATATCTTTTTGCTATCGCGGCGTAGACGTCCTCCTGGGTTTCATCCACCATCCGATCCAGGGTTTTTACGCCGCTGCAGTTTTCCACCGCGACCACCACTCCTCCGTTATTTTCAATCTCATGGATGACCTTCATGCTGTCGCCGCCAATCGGGCAGCCCGTGACCAGTATCCTCGGCCGGCGCCCCAGCATCTTCCCCTGCCGGTATTCCTCCATGATACGCGCCGTCACAGCGTCCACTACCTCCGGCGTGGTCTTGAAGTCAAACCGGTATTTCGAGCCGGTGATCATCTTCTGGATATCTTCGCCGAGCACCGGCGCGGGGTCAAGCTTCATGACCTCACACAAATTCTTTAAGGACAATCTGATCCGGTTGCTTAGATGTACCGCATCCCGGATCATTTGATCCGTAATGACCACCTGAAAAAATTCTTCCAAAAACTCCTTTGTCCGCACGACCTCCTGTTCCCAGAATCCAAGAGCCCTCTCCGACTGGCTGTTCGGCAGCTCCATCACAAAGACCGGCTTAAACTCGGCCATCAGCTCATACATCTTTTTCTTCCCATCGCAGGTTGTCTCCCCGATGACCAAATCCGCGAAATGAAAAAATGGACACTTATCCTCTACCGCAAAGCCATAGCTCGACTTCACAAGCGGACACATGCTCTTTGGCAGCTCCCGTTCCGCCGACATGACGGTCTCATTGGAAAACGAACATAAGCCAACCGGGATCGCCCCTACCGCCATCGCCAGTTCTGTGGGGAAATATGCGCAGTACATCCCCACCACAGGAATGCCCTTATCTTTATATTCCTTGATCTCTAAAAACGCCTGTCTTCTCTTCTCGCCAAACTCCTCAAAAATCTCAGGCAGGTCCTGCACAAGCCTCATAATCTGTCCCCCTGCTTCTCGATGCCGTCGTACATCATCATAAACGCCAGCAGCTCCCTCGATGTCCTGATATCATTTATATCCTTCCCGATACAGTCCCGTATCTGTTTTAACCTGTATACCAGTGTGTTTCTGTGGATGTACAATTTCTCTGCCGCCGCCGTAATATTATTTTCATACATAAGATATACCTTCAGGGTATGATAAAGCTCCGTGTGGTTATTCTCATCCTCTTCCTTCAGACGCTGGATCGCATAGTCGTTTAGTTCCGCCTCTCTGAACAAGGATGCGGCATAGGTAAAAAAGCCTTTCATATGCCAGTCCTCTTCCCTCTTTATACCGTCTTCCTCCATATCCGCGATGCATTTTAGAAAGTCATGCTGCGTCCTGCATATGCAGATATGGTCAAGCGGCATACTCACACAACCGCTTGCTTTTATGTTTCCCACCGCAAGCCTGAGCCGGTCCGCGCTCTGTTGATCCATGTGGTACAGCACTGCTGTAATATAAGATTCTTCTTCATAAATGCAGAAAGATTGCCAGAGGCATTTAATCTCCGGCAGGATCTGCCCCACATTGTTATGCTCCTTTGAAAATACAAGGAGCAGATATTGTCCTTCTATCATGTCCTCTAAGGCTTCTGCATCCTGCGCGCAGTCAAAGACCGCCCTGCCGGACACCCTCTCTTTCAGGGAAAGATGGATGGATGGCCTGTGTTCCTCAAAAAATTTCCCGCAGACCTGTGAAAGTACCTCCTTAAGCTCCTGGAAAAATGCTTCTTTCGCCGCATCCGCATATAGGATTACAATATAGCCTGTCACGGTTCCATCCTGATATACGGGCGCGATGATCCTCTGCTCCACCCCCGCCGCATTACAAAACTCCTCATAATCCAAAAGGGTAATATAGCCCCTCTTAAGCGAGCTGATCACCCTTTCTACCCTCTGGCAGGAATATGCCAGGATTTTTCCGGTTTCGGACACAAAAAACACATCTGCTTTTGTATACTCATGCACCTTTGCGGCAATATGAGCCAACGCATCTTCTTCGAGCATCGCGCCAAATATGAGCTTATAGCATACATCTATATCATACATATCCATACACTCCACTTATGGATATTATTTCTTAAAAGTTTTTTTCTGTCAAATAGAAAA
>CAZFSW010000080.1:1654-6021 GCA_964521655.1 uncultured Dorea sp. | reverse complement strand
GAAATTTTTACAGTCCGAAGCTTGTCCGCCGCCGTATTAGAAATCGGAATTTACATATAATATTTCCCATAAAGGAGGAGATGTTATATGTATCATGATCTGGAGATTACTGATATATACGCGAGAGAAATATTAGATTCCCGCGGGAATCCTACGATAGAGGCGGAGGTGCTGGCGGGCGGGAGATTCTTAGGGCGCGCGTGCGTGCCGTCGGGAGCTTCCACGGGGCAGTTTGAGGCGCTGGAGCTTCGGGACGGCGGGGCGCGCTACGGCGGGCTCGGCGTGGAGCGGGCCGTGGACCATGTGAACGCGAAGATTGCGCCGGAGCTCATCGGGATGAATGTATTTGGCCAGGCTGCGCTTGACCAGGCGATGCTTCGCCTTGACCGCACGGAGAATAAGGCGCATCTGGGCGCAAATGCGATGCTTGGCGTGTCGATGGCGGCTGCGCGGGCGGCTTCGGAGGCTCTGGGGCTTCCGCTCTACAATTATCTCGGAGGGGCAAACGCAAGGCGTCTGCCTGTGCCGATGATGAATATTATGAACGGCGGCAGGCATGCGGACAATACTATCGACATTCAGGAATTTATGATCATGCCGGTGGGGGCGCGCTGCTTCAGGGAGGGGCTGCGCATGTGCGCGGAGGTCTATCATATGCTGAAGAAATGCCTGAGACAGGCGGGGCTAAGCACGGCGGTAGGGGATGAAGGAGGGTTCGCGCCCGATCTGCCCGACGCGAAGGAAGCGCTTACATTCATTGTAAACGCCGTGCGCGAGTCCGGGTACAGGCCGGGGGAGGATATCTGCCTCGCGCTTGACGTGGCGGCGAGCGAGCTTTACGACCGTAAATTTAAGAAATATGTGTTTGAGGGCGAGAGCCGGATGCGGGGGAGCGACGTGGTGCGCTCTGTGGAGGAGCTGGTCAGCTATTATGAAGAGCTGACGGCAGAATTCCCAGTTGTGTCCATTGAAGACCCGCTGGACGAGGAGGACTGGGAAGGCTGGGAGCAGCTTACGGCGAGACTCGGACCGCGCACGCAGCTCGTGGGGGACGACCTGTTTGTGACCAATACGAAGCGGCTGCAAAGGGGTATCGACAGAAAAGCGGCGAACGCTATCCTCATTAAGGTGAATCAGATCGGGACGCTGACTGAGGCGTTTCAGGCGATTGAGACGGCAAAGAACGCGGGATATGCGGCTATTGTCTCCCACCGCTCCGGCGAGACAGCGGACGCGATGATTGCAGATATCGCGGTGGCATTTAACGCAGGGCAGATTAAGGCAGGAGCGCCGTGCCGCTCTGAGCGGGTGGAAAAGTACAACCAGCTCCTGCGGATTGAGGAGAGATTGGGAAGCGCGGCGGAATATCAAAATCCATTCAAATAATGCTTGTAAAGTTGAAACCACTGTGCTAGAATGAACATGGTTTATCCGCAGGAGGTGTATAGAGTGGAGATAGTGAAGACGGTATTATTAATTATATTTGCGATAGACTGCATTGCATTGACCGCGATCGTACTGCTTCAGGAGGGGAAGTCCGCAGGACTTGGCACGATCGGCGGCATGGCGGACACGTACTGGGGGCAGAACAAGGGGCGCTCTATGGAGGGCGCGCTGGTGAAGTCCACGAAGTTCCTCGCGGTGCTGTTTATTGTACTGGCAGTAGTGTTGAATTTAAAGGTATTTGCCTAGAGAAGAAGTTTTACGAAACGTGGGGCACTCCTGTAACGGGGTGCTCTTTTATCTTTGGGGAATTTTCCCCGCAGTTAAGGAAGTGTTTACGCCCGGCACGAGAATGTGCGCGGGGCGTGTCTTGTATAAATTTGTCATAGAAAATGGGGAGTATAGATTATGGATCATATGTCTGAGAAGAGGAAACCTCTCATCGGCGTCTATCAGGCGAATCAGAGGGGATTCGGCTTCGTGACCGTGCCGGAGGAGGATTCCGACATTTATATCGCACAGGAGCATACGGGAGGCGCCTTTGACGGGGATACCGTAGAGGCCGTGGTCATAAAGGAGGGCGGGGAGCGCAGGCGCGAGGGAAAGATCACCCGCATCGTGTCCAGAGGAATCACAAGAGTGGTCGGCCTTTACCGGAAAAGGGGGAGGCAGGGCTACGGGTTCGTGCTGCCGGACAACCAGCGGTTCACGCAGGACCTCTTCATTCCCGATGGAGAGGATATGGGGGCTGTGGACGGACATAAGGTGGTGGCAGAGATCACCTCTTACGGCGGTAAAAGCAAACCGGGCGGCAAAAGCAAGTCGGATGGCAGAGACAAGCCGGACGGCAGAGGCGGGCCGGACGGCAGAGGCAGGCCGGGAGACGGACACAGCCCGGAGGGGCGGATTGTCGAGATCATCGGGCATATAAGCGACCCCGGAACGGATATCCTGTCGATTGTGAAGGGCTTTGACCTGCCAGTGGAATTTCCGGAGAAAGCGCTTCGGCAGGCGCGTCGCGCGTCGAAGCCTGTGAGCGCGGCGGACATGGCGGGGCGTAAGGATCTGCGCGGCTGGCAGATGGTGACGATCGACGGGGAGGACGCCAAAGACTTAGACGATGCAGTATCGCTCACCGAAGAGGGCGAGAGCTATATCCTCGGCGTCCACATCGCCGACGTGGCGAATTATGTGCAGGAGAACAGCGCGCTTGACAGGGAGGCACGCGAGAGGGGGACGAGCGTCTATCTCGCGGACCGCGTGATCCCTATGCTCCCACGCGCGCTGTCCAATGGCATCTGCTCTCTGAACGAGGGCGAAGACCGGCTGGCGCTTAGCTGTATTATGACCGTGGATGCGAAGGGGATCGTGACAGACCATGAGATAGCCGAGACGGTCATCCATGTAGACCGCCGCATGACGTATACAAGCGTGAAGAGGATCTTAGAAGACCAGGACGAGGGCGAGACGGAAAAGTACAGGGAGCTTGTGCCGATGTTTGTGCGGATGCGCAAGCTGTCCGGACTGTTAAGGGAGAGGAGACGCAAAAGGGGCTCGATTGATTTCGATTTCCCGGAGACGAAGCTTACTCTTGACGGGGAGGGGCGCCCGCTTGATATCGCGCCCTGCGACCGGAACGTGGCGACAAGGATGATCGAAGATTTCATGCTGCTGGCGAATGAGACGGTCGCTGAGGATTATTACTGGCAGGAGATCCCGTTCCTCTACCGCACCCATGACGCGCCGGATGAGGAGAAAATCCGCGCGCTTGCCATATTTATCAATAACTTCGGCTATTCCATGCACATTGGGACTAAAAAGGTGCGCCCGAAGGAGATTCAGAAGCTATTGAGTAAAACCATTGGCACGCCGGAGGAGCCGCTTATCAGCAGGCTTGCGCTGCGTTCGATGAAGCAGGCGGGCTACACGCCGCAGAACACGGGGCATTTTGGGCTGGCGGCGAATTATTATACACATTTTACCTCCCCGATCCGCCGCTATCCCGACCTTCAGATTCACCGGATCATTAAGGATCAGCTGCGGGGACGGATGAACGAGGAGAAGATCAGGCATTACCAGAGCATCCTGCCTGCGGTGGCGAAGCATTCCAGCGAGACGGAGCGGCGTGCGGACGAAGCGGAGCGGGAGACGGTCAGGCTTAAGAAAGCGGAATATATGCAGGAGAGGATCGGCAAGGTGTATGAGGGAGTGATCTCCGGGCTTACGAAATGGGGCATGTATGTGGAGCTCCCCAACACGGTAGAGGGGCTCGTCCATGTGGCAAATATGAAGGACGACCACTATGAGTACGATGAGAGCCGCTATGAGATGGCGGGGGTGCATACGGGAAGGGTTTACCGGCTTGGACAAAGGCTTAGGGTGCGCGTAACCGGGGCGGACAAGCTGCTGCGGACGGTTGATTTTGAGATTGCGGGAAAAGGAGACGGGGAAGATGGCTAAGGCGGATGGAAAACTGATCGCCAATAATAAAAAGGCGTATCATGATTATTTTATATTGGAGACCTACGAGGCGGGCATCGCCCTGCACGGGACAGAGGTAAAATCCCTGCGCATGGGGAAATGCAGCATCAAGGAGGCGTTTATCCGCGTGGAAAATGGGGAGGTCTATGTCTACGGGATGCACATAAGCCCGTATGAAAAGGGCAATATTTTCAACAAAGACCCGCTGCGGGTGCGCAAGCTCCTCCTGCACAGGCAGGAGATCAACAAGCTGTCCGGCAAGATACGGGAAAAAGGGATGACGCTTGTGCCGCTTAAGGTGTATTTTAGCGGAAGCCTTGTGAAAGTGGAGGTCGGGCTTGCCAAAGGGAAGAAGCTGTACGATAAGCGTCAGGATATCGCGAAAAAAGACCAGAAGCGGGAGGCGCAGAGGGACTTTAAGGTGCAGAACCTACGGTAAGCGC
>CAZFSW010000080.1:0-1554 GCA_964521655.1 uncultured Dorea sp. | reverse complement strand
CGCGCGTGTGCAGCCAGGCAATTAAGGCTTGCAAGGCACGCCGCTTGCCTGTATAATTATTTATTATATTCGCGGACGAAGTTAACTGCCGTTTCTAATTGTTCGCCGTGGTATATGCTATAACATTATTAACACAGAAGGAGTGAGGGAATATGGCAACAGAGAAGACGATGGACAAGATTGTCGCACTGGCGAAGTCGAGGGGGTTTGTATATCCAGGCTCCGAGATATACGGCGGCCTTGCGAATACATGGGATTACGGCAATCTTGGCGTGGAGCTTAAGAACAACGTGAAAAAGGCATGGTGGCAGAAATTTGTGCAGGAATCCCCGTACAATGTGGGCGTGGACTGCGCGATCCTCATGAACCCGCAGACATGGGTGGCAAGCGGACACCTCGGCGGATTCAGCGACCCTCTTATGGACTGCCGGGAGTGCCATGAGCGTTTCCGCGCGGATAAGATGATTGAGGACTTTGCGAAGAAAAACGGGCTGGATATCGGAGACAGCATCGACGGCTGGAGCCATGAGAAGATGCAGGATTATATCGCGGAGCACGAGATCCCATGCCCGACGTGTGGCAAGCATAATTTCACGGAAATCCGGGAATTTAACCTGATGTTCAAGACATTCCAGGGCGTGACGGAGGACGCGAAGAGCGTCGTGTATCTGCGCCCGGAGACTGCGCAGGGGATTTTTGTGAATTTCAAAAATGTACAGCGCACCTCCAGAAAGAAGATCCCGTTCGGCATCTGCCAGATCGGGAAATCCTTCCGAAACGAGATCACGCCGGGCAACTTTATCTTCCGCACGAGAGAGTTTGAGCAGATGGAGATGGAGTTTTTCTGCGAGCCGGATACGGATCTTGAGTGGCACGCATATTGGAAGAAGTACTGCCTCGACTGGCTGAAGGCCCTGGGGCTTAACGATGACGAGGTGCGCTACCGCGACCATTCGCCGGAGGAGTTAAGCCATTACAGCAAGGCGACCACAGATATTGAATTCCTGTTCCCATTTGGCTGGGGCGAGCTGTGGGGCGTGGCGGACAGGACGGACTTCGACCTCACCCAGCACCAGAATGTGTCAGGGCAGGATATGACGTATTTTGACGACGAGAAGAAAGAAAAATACATCCCCTACGTCATTGAGCCGTCGCTCGGCGTAGACCGTATGCTGCTTGCGTTTTTATGCAGCGCGTATGACGAGGAGGAGCTTGAGGGCGGGGATATGAGGACGGTGCTTCATTTCCATCCCGCGCTTGCGCCGGTGAAGATCGGCGTGCTCCCGCTTTCTAAGAAGTTGAGCGATGGCGCGCAGAAGGTGTGCGCAAGGCTTTCTAAGAAATATCACTGCGAGTATGACGAGCGCGGTAATATCGGCAAGCGTTACCGCCGCCAGGACGAGATCGGGACGCCGTTCTGCGTGACCTATGATTTTGAATCCGAGGAGGACGGGGCTGTCACTGTGCGCGACCGCGACACGATGGAGCAGGAAAGAATTAAGATTGAAGACCTGGACGCATACTTTGAAAAGAAATTCGAGTGGGAGATGTGAG
>CAZFSW010000079.1:0-6056 GCA_964521655.1 uncultured Dorea sp. | reverse complement strand
GTAAATTTACAATTTCTCCAGCCGCGCAAACGCCGCAAACATCTTCCTTGTCCCTGCGCTGTCAAAATCCACCGTCACCTCGTAATCCCTCCCTCCGGACACAATATTAGTCACAACGCCCTCGCCGTACCTACTGTTTTTCACTCGGTCGCCGACCCCGTAGGCAAGGCTGCCGGAGGGTTTTCCAAACTGCTGCGCGGGCTTTGCCGCCGCGAAAGCTTTCGCCTTGAACACCTGCTTTGCCTGCTGGTGCGTGCTGATTTTCAGCGGCTCTTTTTCCTTTTTAGCGGCTGATCCCTCTGACAAAAGCTCCACAGGAATTTCTTTTAAGAACCGCGATATCTTATTATACTGCGTCTCCCCGCGAATCATGCGGCGTCTCGCACAGGTGAGCGTCAGAGCCTCCTCTGCCCTCGTGATCCCCACATAGCAGAGCCGCCGTTCTTCCTCCACCTCGTCCGGGTCATCCGACATCATCGTCAGATAGCTTGGAAAAATGCCATCCTCCATCCCGGCGAGGTACACGCGCGGAAACTCCAGCCCCTTCGCGCTGTGGAGTGTCATCAGCACCACATAGTCGCTCCCCGTCTCCAGGCTGTCTATGTCCGCCACCAGCGCCACTTCTTCCAGAAATCCGCCCAGTGTCGCCGGTTCATTCTTCTCCTTGCAGTCCTCCTCGTATGCCGCGACCTTATTGACCAGCTCGTCGATATTCTCCATGCGCGCCTGCGCATCCTCCGCGTCATCCGCCTGGAGCTTTTCAATGTATTCCGTCTCTTCAATAATCTCTTTTATCAGGTCTAAGGGGCTCTTGTCCGCAGCGTCCGCCTTAAAATGCTCTATCAGCGCCACGAAGGATTCCAGCTTCGGCAGGCCCCTTCTGATATCCGGGATCAAGTCCGCCCCGCGCAGGGCGTCATAAAGCCCGATCTCCTTCTGCGCCGCATACTCCTGCACCCGGTTGATGCTGGTAAGCCCGATGCCGCGCTTTGGCACATTGATGATCCTGCGCACCGCCAGGTCGTCCTTCCCGTTGTCGATCGTCTTCAGGTAGGCGAGCAGGTCTTTGATCTCACGCCTCGCATAGAAATTAATGCCGCCCACAATTTTATAGGGGATATTCTCCGTCACAAACTTTTCCTCAAACATCCGGGACTGTGCATTCGTCCGGTAGAGTACGGCATGGTCATGGTATGAGCCGCCGCCCGCAGCTACGCGCTTCTTAATATCCTCCGCGATATATTCCGCCTCATCAAATGCGGTGTCGAACTGGCGGAAAGTCAGCTTATCGCCCTCCCCCTTATCCGTCCAGAGCGCCTTGTCCTTCCTGCCTCTATTGTTGTGGATGACAGCGTTCGCCGCATTCAGGATATTGCCCGTGGAGCGGTAATTCTGTTCCAGCTTCACCACCTTCGCATCCTCAAAATAAGTTTCAAACTCCAGGATATTGCGGATATCCGCGCCCCGGAACTTATAGATGGACTGGTCGTCGTCTCCCACCACGCACAGGTTCCGGTATTTTAACGCCAGAAGCCGCACCAGCTCAAACTGCGCCTTGTTCGTATCCTGATACTCGTCCACCATGATATAGCGGAAACGCTCCTGATAATGATCCAGCACGTCCGCCTGCGTCTGGAAAAGCTGGACGGTCTTTACCAGCAGGTCGTCAAAATCCAGAGCATTGTTGGCGCGAAGCTGCTTCTCGTATTCCTCGTAGACCTGCGCGATCTTAAGCTGCCCGTAGTCCCCGCCCGCCAGCTCGCGAAACTCCGGCGGCATAACCAGCTCCTCCTTTGCGTGGGAGATGGCCGCCAGAAAGGAACGCTCCTTGTAAATCTTCGTGTCAATCTTAAGAAGCTTGCAGATATCCTTCATCAGCGTCTTCTGGTCGTCACTGTCATAGATGGTAAAATTTGAGTCATAGCCCAGAAGATGCATATGCCTTCTTAAAATCCGCACGCACATGGAATGGAAGGTACTCACCCAGATGCTCTCCGAGCCGTGCCCTACAAGCTGGTCCACCCGCTCGCGCATCTCCCCTGCCGCCTTATTGGTAAAGGTAATGGCGAGGATATTCCACGGATCGACGCCCTTTACATCAATCAGATACGCGATCCGGTGGGTCAGCACCCGCGTTTTCCCCGAGCCCGCCCCCGCGAGAATCAGAAGCGGCCCCTCCGTATGGTATACAGCTTCCTGCTGCCTGTCGTTCAAGGTATCGTAAATGCTCACTCTCTTTCTTTCCTTTCTGGTCGGATATCTCCGTGCCCCGCAGCGCTTTGGCGGCGTTTCCTGCCCCGTGTCTGCTATATTTAAATCCCCTTTATGCGCTGACGGCGTTTCCCGTATAGAGCTGGTAATATCTTCCTCTTTCTTCAATCAGCTGTTCATGCGTGCCGCGCTCAATGATCCTGCCCTGCTCCAGCACCATGATGCAGTCAGAATTTCTTACCGTGGACAGGCGGTGAGCGATGACAAAGGTTGTGCGCCCCTTCATCAGCTTATCCATGCCGTCCTGGACGATCCGCTCCGTCCTCGTGTCAATGGAGCTCGTCGCCTCGTCCAGGATCAGTACGGGCGGGTCTGCGACCGCCGCCCTTGCGATGGCGAGAAGCTGCCTCTGCCCCTGGCTTAGATTCGCGCCGTCCCCGGTGATCCTCGTGTCATAGCCGTCCGGCAGCCTGCGGATGAAGCCGTCCGCGTTGGCAAGCTTCGCCGCTGCCTCCACTTCCCCGTCCGTCGCGTCCAGCTTCCCGAAGCGGATATTCTCACGCACCGTCCCCGTGAACAGATGCGTATCCTGAAGCACGATCCCCAGCGACCTGCGCAGATCTGCTTTCTTGATCTTATTGATATTGATCCCGTCATAGCGGATTTTCCCGTCCTGGATGTCATAGAAACGGTTGATCAGGTTGGTGATCGTCGTCTTCCCGGCGCCTGTGGAGCCGACGAACGCGATCTTCTGTCCCGGCTTCGCGTAAAGCTTTACATCGTGGAGCACGATCTTATCATCCGTATATCCGAAATCCACGCCGTTAAATACGATATCCCCACGCACCTCCACGTAGTCTACGCTGCCGTCCGCCTGATGCACATGCTTCCACGCCCATTTTCCCGCGCGCTCTTTACATTCCACAAGCTCGCCGCGCTCCTCCCGCGCATTCACGAGCGTCACGTAGCCGCCGTCTGTCTCCACCTGCGCATCCATCAGCGCGAAAATGCGTTCCGCGCCCGCCATCGCCATCACAATCGCGTTCATCTGCGTACTTACCTGATTAATCGGCATACTGAAGCTCTTATTGAAGGTCAGAAAGCTCGCCAGCTTTCCGAGCGTCAGGCCGCCGATGCCACTAAGCGCAAGGATTCCGCCCACGATCGCGCAGATGACGTAGCTGACGTTGCCAAGCTGCGAATTGATGGGACCTAAGAAATTGGCAAAAGTATTGGCCCGGTCCGCACTCTCGAAGAGTCTGCCGTTCTTCTCTCTGAACTCTTCCTTACAGATTTCCTCATGGCAGAATACCTTGACCACCTTCTGCCCGTTCATCATTTCCTCAATATAGCCGTTCACCTCGCCCAGATTTTTCTGCTGCTCCAGAAAATATTTCCCGCTTATCCCGGCGGATTTCTTCGAGCAGAACAACATGACCGCCACCATCGCAAGCGTAACCCCGGTCAGCGGGACGCTTAACAGCAGCATGCTGAAAAATACGCTGATAATGGTAAATCCGCTATTCACAAGCTGAGGAATGCTCTGGCTGATCATCTGGCGCAGCGTGTCGATGTCGTTCGTATACACGGACATGATATCGCCATGAGCGTGGGTGTCAAAATATTTAATCGGAAGCTGCTCCATATGGGCAAACAAGTCGTCCCGCAGATCCCGGAGCGTCCCCTGCGTGATATTGATCATAATGCGATTATAGCCATAGCTTGCGAGGATTCCCAGCGCGTAAAACCCAGCCACCTTAAGGATCGCATGGGCAAGGGGCGCAAAATTCGGGTTCTCCGTGAGAAGGAACGGCGTGATATAGTCGTCGATCAGATTGCGCGTAAAGAGCGTTCCCTGCACATTACACAGGACACTCACTAAAATCAGCACGATCACGATCGCATAAGCCGCCCCGTATTTTTTGAATACATATTTCATCAGCCGCAGGAATACCTTCCCCGGATGACTCACTGTAGATTTCACGCCTCTGGGCGTGCGCTTCATCGGTCCTGCCATGCCCTACTCACCTGCCTTCTCGTCAAAATCTCCGCCGCCCTTCGTCTGAGATTCATAGACCTCGCGGTAAATCTCATTTCCGTCAAGCAGCTCCTCATGGGTCCCAATACCGGATATCCCGCCCTCGTCCATGACGATGATGCGGTCTGCGTCCTTCACGCTTGTGATCCGCTGCGCAATGATAAGCTTAGTCGTATCCGGAAGCTCTTCGCGAAATGCCCGCCGGATCTGCGCGTCCGTCGCCGTGTCCACCGCGCTCGTGCTGTCGTCGAGGATGAGGATTTTCGGCTTTTTAAGCAGCGCGCGGGCGATGCACAGCCGCTGCTTCTGCCCGCCTGACACATTGCTCCCGCCCTGCTCGATATGAGTCTGGTAGCCGTCCGGGAAACGCCCGATGAACTCATCCGCGCAGGCGAGGCGGCAGGCTTCCCTGCATTCCTCTTCCGTGGCGTCAGGATTTCCCCAGCGCAGATTGTCGAGGATCGAGCCGGAGAACAGCACGTTATTCTGCAGCACGACAGACACCTGGTTGCGCAGCGCCTCCAGGTCGTACTCCCTGACGTCGCGCCCGCCGACCTTTACCTCCCCGCCCGTCACATCGTAAAGGCGGCTGATCAGGCTTACAAGGCTTGTCTTCGCGCTCCCGGTGCCGCCGATGATCCCGACCGTCTCGCCGGACGCGATATGTAACGTCACATTTTTCAGTACCGGCTCGCTGCTTTCTTTGCTGTAGGAAAAGTACACCCGGTCAAAATCAATACTCCCGTCCTCCACCACCGTCTGCGGATTCTCAGGATTCCTGATATCCGGCGTCTCCAGGAGAACCTCCGAGATGCGCGCCGCGCTCGCCATGCTCATAGAGATCATGACAAAAACCATCGACAGCATCATCAGGCTCATCAGAATGTTCATACAGTACGCAAGCAGACTCATAAGCTCACCCGTCGTCAGGCTGTCCGACACGATCATCTTTGCGCCGAGCCAACTGATGAGCAGGATGCAGGAATACACGGTAAACATCATAAGCGGCGCGTTATAGACAAGATTCTTCTCCGCCTTGATGAAAATACGGTAAATATTCTCGCTTGCCCTGCGGAATCTTACTGTCTCCTGCTCCTCCCTCACATAAGCTTTCACGACGCGGATCGCGGAGACATTTTCCTGCACGGAAGCATTCAGGTCGTCGTACTTCGGGAACGCCTGCTGGAAATACTTCGTGGCGCGGCTCATGATGAGAAGCAGGAGGGCTCCAAGTATGAGCACCGCGACAAGGTAGATCAGGGACAGCCTGGCATTAATGGCAAACGCCATGACCATCGCGCAGATCAGGCTCGCCGGAGCGCGTGTAAACATGCGCAGCGTCATCTGGTAGGCGTTCTGGATATTAGTCACGTCCGTGGTAAGCCTCGTGACAAGCCCCGCCGTGCTATATTTGTCAATATTGGAAAAGGAAAACGTCTGGATATTGTCAAACATCGCCTCCCGCAGATTCTTTGCAAGGCCGGCGGACGCCTTTGCGCCGAACCTCCCTCCACCGATCCCGGCAAAAAGGCCCACGAGCGCGGCCGCCGCCATCACCGCGCCGACCCGGTAAATATGCCCGATATCCCCCGCATTTACCCCATCGTCAATAATTGACGCCATCAGGTAAGGGATGACCATCTCCATGAGCACTTCTAATATCATAAAAAGAGGCGTTATGATGGACGCCCGTTTATATTCCTTTACCTCTCTTAACACCGTCTTAAGCATCTGCTTCCCCCCTCCTGAACCTATTGTAAACACATCTGTTTTTAATGTCAAAGGCTATTTGAAAAAATGCTTGCCA
>CAZFSW010000078.1:5002-6064 GCA_964521655.1 uncultured Dorea sp. | reverse complement strand
CCAAGCCCGCTGCGGGCGTTGGGATTCACAATAAATGCGTACATAAGCGCCTCCGTTTGTATTTTTTATAGATACTATCTATAAATGCGAGAAGTATATTAAAATTAATGATTGGACTTTTTCTCAAACATGGGGTTATAATACAAATACAAGATATTATTGTTTGGTAGTTCACTACCATATTCCCTTCTAAGAAAATCCTTTGAGACCGCTTGCTTGAAGGATTTTTTTTGCCCTTATTTATCTTGCGAAGAAAATTAACGGCAGTTTCTAATTGTTCGCCGCAGTATATGCAGTTACACAAAACATTTGCCTGCGGCAAATATTAACTAGTATATTTTATAGGAAGCTTCGTTTCTATGAAACAAAGAAACGCCTCGCAGGGATGTGTGCCTGCGCCGGGTACGGTCAGAGTACCCCGTCCAGGTAGGCGTGAAGCGAGCGCTCCATATTGCCCTCAAAATCGGCTCCACCTTTTTTCAGGCACCACTCAAATACATTCCCGATTACAATCATGCGGATGTCCGTGGTGATGTCTTCAAGCGAAAGAGAGGGAGCGATAATCCCTGCCTGTATACATTTCTCAATATAATTATGGACAGTGACGATCGGGTAAGGGCGTTCCGTGCGGATCAGCGGGTTTAGCGACTGGTTCTTCGGCGTGTAGTAATTTGCCATGAATTCTACGCCGAGCTCCTCGCAATAATGCACATAGTTCAGATAGACGTAGATAATTGCGGTCTTCGCCTCCTGCGCGTCCGCCGGGAGCGCAAGCAGGTCGGGGTTGATGCGGGGCTGTTCTTCTATGTAGTAGGAAAGCAGGTCGTCTTTCGTCTTAAAGTGATGGTAGAAGCTCCCGTTGGAGACGCCCGCCTCCTCGCAGATATTCTTGATAGAGAGCCCCTCGTAGCCTTTTTTTTGTAAAATATGCTTGGCGGCACTGAATATCCGCGCCTTTGTCTCTCTGGATTTGAGCTGCTGCTTTGATAGTTGTTCTCCCATGTCTGCTCCTTTTTCTGCTTTGGCGCTGCCCGCTGCCTGCATTCACAGTATAGCATAAAC
>CAZFSW010000078.1:0-4902 GCA_964521655.1 uncultured Dorea sp. | reverse complement strand
AAGCTTACGGAGGAACTGGGCGTAAAACGCTGGCAGGTGGATGCGGCGGTAAAGCTCATCGACGAGGGGAACACGATCCCATTTATCGCGAGATACCGCAAGGAAGCGACGGGGACGCTCGACGACGAGCAGCTAAGGAAGCTGCACGAGAGGCTTCTGTATCTCAGGAATCTGGAGGAAAAGAAGCAACAGGTGCTTGGGAGCATCGAGGAGCAGGGGAAGCTTACGGGCGAGCTGAAGGCACAGATACTTGCCGCCGGGACACTGGTGGCAGTGGAGGACCTGTACCGCCCTTACCGCCCAAAGAGGCGGACGCGCGCGACCATCGCCAAAGAACAGGGCTTAGAGCCGCTTGCCGCGCTTTTTACCTTGCAGAAACTAGAAGAAGCGCCGGAAAAAGCGGCAGAGGCTTACGTTGATGAAGAAAAGGGCGTCCATACGGCAAAAGAAGCCATTGACGGGGCAAAGGACATCATCGCTGAGAACATTTCCGATGAGGCGCAGTACCGTATGTGGATACGCCGGATCACCACACAGAAGGGGCGCGTCGTATCTTCCGCGAAGGACGAAGGGGCAGAGTCCGTGTATGAGATGTATTATGATTTTGAGGAGCCGGTAAGCCGCCTCGCGGGACACCGCGTACTTGCCCTCAACCGGGGCGAAAAGGAGAAGTTCCTCACCGTAAAAGTGGAAGCGCCGGAAGAGGATATCCTCCGCTATCTGGAGAAGCAGACCATCCATACGGAGAATCCATACACGTCGCCGATCCTCAGGGAAGCCGCCGAAGACAGCTATAAGAGGCTGATCGCGCCTGCAATTGAGCGCGAGATCCGCAACGAATTGACGGAGAAAGCGGAGGACGGCGCAATCGAGGTGTTTGGGAAGAACCTGACACAGCTTCTCATGCAGCCGCCGATCGCCGGGCGGACCGTGCTCGGCTGGGATCCGGCGTTCCGGACGGGATGCAAGCTCGCGGTCGTAGACCCGACGGGGAAGGTCATTGGCACGACGGTCATCTACCCGACCGCGCCCACGACCCCGAAGAAGATACAGGCATCAAAGGATTTGCTTAAGAAGATTATCAAAAAATACCACATCTCACTCATTTCCGTGGGAAATGGAACGGCTTCCCGCGAATCGGAGCAGTTTATCGTAGAACTTCTGAAAGAAATCCCGGAAAAGGTGCAGTACGTGATCGTCAGCGAGGCGGGCGCTTCTGTGTATTCCGCCAGCAAGCTCGCAAGCGAGGAGTTCCCGAAGTTCGACGTGGGGCAAAGAAGCGCGGCGTCGATTGCCAGGAGGCTTCAGGACCCGCTGGCGGAGCTTGTGAAGATTGATCCCAAATCCATCGGGGTAGGGCAGTACCAGCATGATATGAACCAGAAGAAGCTAAGCGGGGCGCTGTCCGGCGTGGTGGAGGATTGCGTGAATAAGGTGGGGGTGGATCTTAACACAGCGTCCGCGCCGTTACTCTCCTATATTTCCGGCATTTCCCCGGCAGTTGCGAAAAATATCGTGGCGTACCGGGAGGAAAACGGGCGATTTACCAACCGCAGGCAGCTTCTTAAGGTCTCCAAGCTTGGCCCGAAGGCTTACGAGCAGTGCGCCGGGTTTATGAGGATTCAGGGAGGGGATGATCCGCTTGACGGCACGAGCGTACACCCGGAGACTTATGAGGCGGCAAAAAAGCTCCTGAAAAAACAGGGATTCCGGCCAGAGGATGTAAGGGACGGAAGACTTGTCGGACTGTCGCTTACGATCCGGGATTACAAAAAGACTGCCGCAGAGCTCGGGATCGGCGAGATTACCTTAAGGGACATTGTGAAAGAGCTGGAAAAACCGGCGCGCGACCCGCGCGATGAGATGCCAAAGCCCATCCTGCGCACGGACGTATTGGACATGAAGGATCTGAAAGAGGGGATGGTGCTTAAGGGAACCGTCCGCAATGTTATTGATTTTGGCGCATTTGTGGATATCGGCGTGCATCAGGACGGGCTGGTGCATATTTCCCAGATCACGGACAAAAAATATATTAAGCATCCCCTCGAAGCCTTGAGCGTCGGGGACGTCGTCGATGTGAAGGTGATGAGCGTGGACCTGAAGAGAAAGAGGATCCAGCTAACGATGAAAGGAATCGGGTAATGAAGACAAAGAAGAAAAAAACAATCCTGACCGCCGCCGGAGTGCTGGCGGGAAACCTGATCGTGGGGTTCGCAGTGACAGCGTTTGCCGTACCCCACGGGATCATCATGGGAGGCGCGACGGGAATCGGCCTGACGATTTCGCATTACATCCCGATAAACCTCTCGGTTCTCGTCCTTGCTGTCAATGCGATTTTATTTCTCATGGGCGCGTTTGTGCTTGGCAGGACGTTTATTGTGACAACCGTAGCGAGCACCTTCCTGTACCCTCTGTGCCTGTCCGCGTTCCAAATGATACCGGGGGTCACAGGACTGACGGACAATATCATGCTTGGGACGTTGTTCGGCGGTGTGCTTTTGGGAATCGGGGTCGGCATCATCATCCGTGTCGGAGCGTCTACGGGAGGAACCGATATCCTGGCGCTGATTTTCCATAAATGGCTCCACATATCTGTGGCGGCGCTTCTGTATGTGGTGGACTTCGCTGTGCTGGCAGGCCAGGCGTTTTTTTCGGACGCGGAGCAGATCATGTACGGCATCCTGATGCTTGTGCTGGAGACATTTGCCATGAACCGGGTCATGCTCATGGGACAGTCGCAGATCCAGCTTTTCATCATCTCCGACCGCTATGAGGATATCCGCAGGGAAATGCTGGAAGAGATGGATGCGGGCGTGACAATGCTCCACATTGAAACAGGGTACGGCAAGAAAAATCAAAAGGGCGTGCTCTGCGTGATCCCCAAGCGCAAGCTGTACGCGGCAAATGAACTGGTGCAGTCGCTGGATGACAAGGCGTTTATCACCATTTCGCAGATTAACGAAGTCCGGGGAAGGGGATTTACAGTGGACAGGGCGGCGTATGCAGAGGACGGGAAAATCGCCGAAGCATAGCCTGTACAGACAGGCAAGATACATGCGTGATGTATGGGCAGTTTCATAAAAAAAAGAAAGGAGACAGAAGCATATGTTAAAAATGAAAAGCTATCAGTTTTGGTTCTGCACAGGCTCGCAGGACCTGTATGGAGAGGAATGCCTCGCCCATGTGGCAGAACATTCCCGCGAGATCGTAAATGCGCTGAACGCATCGGGGAACCTTCCATTTGAAGTAGTCTGGAAGCCAACGCTGATTACGAATGAGCTGATCAGGAAGACGCTGAATGAAGCAAACATGGATGAAAACTGCGCCGGGGTGATCACATGGATGCATACATTTTCCCCGTCCAAATCGTGGATCCTCGGTCTACAGGAATACCGGAAGCCCCTGCTCCACCTGCATACGCAGTATAATCGGGAGATCCCTTACGACACGATCGACATGGATTTTATGAATGAGAACCAGGCGGCGCACGGAGACCGGGAATACGGACATATTTTCACCCGCCTCGGCATGGAGCGCAAGATCGTGGTAGGGTACTGGGCAGACGAGAGCGTGCAGAAAAGGATCGGCTCGTGGATGCGCACGGCGGTAGGGGTGGTTGAGAGCAGCCATGTCCGCGTAATGCGGGTGGCAGATAACATGAGAAACGTCGCCGTTACAGAGGGCGATAAGGTAGAAGCGCAGATCCGGTTCGGATGGGAGATTGACGCATATCCGGTAAACGAAATCGCGGAGGCAGTAAACGCTGTGGCAAAAGCCGACGTTGACGCGCTTTTGGAGGAATACTATGAAACATATGAAATTCTCACGGAAGGGAGAGATGAGAAGGAGTTCCGGGAGCATCTGGCGGTTCAGGCGGAAATCGAGCTCGGCTTTGAAAGATTCTTAGAAGAGAGGAATTATCAGGCAATCGTCACCCATTTCGGAGATCTCGGCGGGCTCAGGCAGCTTCCGGGGCTTGCCATCCAGAGGCTGATGGAAAAGGGATATGGCTTCGGCGCGGAGGGCGACTGGAAGACGGCGGCAATGGTCCGCATCATGAAAATTATGACACAGGGTATGAAAGAGCCGAAGGGCACTTCTTTCATGGAGGACTATACATACAATCTTGTCCCGGGCAAGGAGGGCATCCTCGAAGCGCATATGCTGGAGGTATGCCCGTCGATTGCAGATGGCAGGATCAGTATCCGGGAGCAGCCGCTTTCTATGGGCGACAGAGAAGACCCGGCAAGACTTGTGTTCACCTCCAAAGAGGGACCGGCAGTAGCTGTCTCGCTCATCGACCTGGGCGAGCGCTTCCGCTTGATCATCAACGACGTTGACTGCAAGAAGACGGAGAAGCCGATGCCGAAGCTCCCGGTTGCGACCGCATACTGGACGCCCCGCCCGAACCTGCAGACAGGCGCAGAGGCGTGGATACTGGCGGGCGGCGCGCACCACACCGCATTTTCCTATGACCTCACCTCGGAGCAGATGGGCGACTGGGCGGCAGCAATGGGAATTGAAGCGGTCTACATCGACAAAGATACGACCATCCGCCAGTTTAAAAATGAACTGCTCTGGAACAGCGTAGCGTACCGGCGGTAATCAAACCTGCGGAAGCAGAGTTCACCGTCCGCAGGTTTGCCGCGCGAAAGCTTATCAATGCCGGATATTCAGTTCAACGTACAGATCATGAAATTTAGCCATGCCGCGAAAGCACACCACGCCAGATACGGGATCTGCAGGTATGCCGCGGCAGGGCTTATCTGGAAGAACTGGTAAATCATGGCGGCGATGACCAGTATCAGCGCGAGAAGCCAGAGGAACGCAAGAAAATACTGGGAAAACCCAAAAAAGATAATGCTCCAGAAAAAATTGAAGAACAACTGCAAGGCATATGTC
>CAZFSW010000077.1:4721-6088 GCA_964521655.1 uncultured Dorea sp. | reverse complement strand
ATATTGGTCATCCTGGCGCTCACCTATGCGATTGTCAATTATGTCGGGCAGAGGACGCGGGTTGACGGCTCTTCTATGGAGACGACGTTAAGCGACGGCGACCATCTGATCGTAGATAAGATATCCTACCGGTTCCACGACCCGCAGAGGTATGACATCATCGTGTTCCCGTACCAGCACGCAGAGAAGACCTATTATATTAAGCGGATCATCGGGCTTCCGGGGGAGACAGTGCAGGTTGTTGACGGCTATGTCTATATCAATGGCGCGCTTCTAAAGAGCGATATCTACGGAGCAGAGGTGATGGAGTCGGCAAATATGGCGGCGGAGCCGATTACGCTTGGGGAGGACGAATATTTTGTGCTGGGCGATAACCGCAACCATAGCTCCGACAGCCGCGACCCGAGCGTCGGGCTGGTAAAGCGCGGGGACATCATGGGGAGGGCGTGGGTGCGCATCTATCCGTTCAAAAGGATGGGAGTGATCCGCCATGAATAAGCGCGAGGAGGAAAAGCAGCGCAAAGCCCGGGAGAGGCTTGAAAAGGAATTGGCGCGCACGAAGGCGATGAGTGTCTATGAGGAAAAATACAAAAGCCGCCGCTACATATGCGGAATCGACGAGGCGGGCAGAGGGCCGCTTGCCGGGCCGGTCGTGGCGGGGGCGGTGATCCTGCCGAAGGACGAGCCGATCCTCTATCTGAATGATTCCAAGAAGCTGTCGGAGAAAAAGCGCGAGGCGCTGTACGGGGAGATCATGGCGCGCGCTGTTGCCGTAGGGGTCGGGATCGTCGAAAATGAGAGGATCGATGAGATCAATATCCTGCAGGCGACTTATGAGGCGATGAGGGAGGCTATCGGGAAACTTTCGGTGAAGCCGGATATCCTGCTAAATGACGCGGTGACGATCCCGGGGGTGGATATCCCTCAGGAGCCAATCATAAAGGGCGACGCAAAAAGCGTATCCATCGCGGCGGCAAGCATCATCGCGAAGGTGACGAGGGACAGGCTGATGGTGGAGTACGATAAGAAATATCCGGGCTATGGCTTCGCGGCGCACAAGGGCTATGGGACGAAAGCGCATATCGGGGCGCTGAAGGAAATGGGCGCGTCGCCCATCCACAGGGCGACATTTATCAGAAAATTTGTTCCCGGCCGCTAACCGCGCAGGTGGAAAATTTGTTTTGTAAAAGGAAGAAAATGGCATATAATAAAAGAAAGATTGGCGCACAGTATGAACGCGCGGCGGGAGCCTTCCTGGAGAAGAGCGGATACCAGATCCTGAAATATAATTACCGCTGTCCGCTGGGGGAGATCGACCTGATTGCGAGGGAGGACGGTTATCTGGTGTTCTGCGAGGTCAAATACCG
>CAZFSW010000077.1:1762-4621 GCA_964521655.1 uncultured Dorea sp. | reverse complement strand
AGGAGCAAAATTCGCGGGATGGGTCTGGGATTTAAGTATAAAAACCAGGAAAGGGTATTGGAGGAGAAGGAAAGGGATGGAGTGCCTTATCTTTCTTTTCCGCTGCTTGAAAATACAGGGATCGTCAATCACGGGTTTTCGACAAGGCTTGGCGGCGTGAGCACGGGGCAATGGGCTTCCATGAATATCAGCACGACCAGAGGCGATGACCCGGCGCATATCGAGGAAAACCGCAGGAGGATCGCCCGTGCCATCGGTGTAAGCGTGGAAGATTTCACCTATACGCACCAGACGCACACGACGAATGTGGCAGCCGTAAAGGAAGAGGACCGGGGGCGAAGGTTCATGGAGACGGACGGGATGGTGACGGACGTGCCGGGTATCTGTCTCGTCACATTCTACGCGGACTGCGTGCCTTTATTTTTCGTCGATCCGGTGAAGAGGGTAATCGGGCTCAGCCATTCCGGATGGCGGGGCACGGCAGGAAAGATGGGCAAGGTGACGGTGGAAAAGCTGCGCGGGACATACGGCTGTAAGCCAGACGACATTCTTGCAGCCATCGGCCCGTCCATCTGCCAGGAATGCTATGAAGTGAGCGGGGACGTGGCCTCCAGATTCGACAATGACCTGTCTTATAGGAATGAAAACGGGAAATACCAGCTTGACCTCTGGGAGGCAAACCGGCGGGTGCTGTTGGAGGCGGGGATCAGAAAAGAGCATATCGCCGTGACGAACCTGTGTACGCACTGTAACCCGGAGCTTTTGTTCTCCCACAGGACGGCGGGAGACCGGCGGGGAAACCTAAGCGCGTTCCTTGCGCTGAAGGAGGGGATTTCATAATATGGATGTGGAAATCAATGAGACTGCGGCATATGTGCAGGAGCAGATCCCGTTTATCATAGATTTTGGGATCAAGGTGCTTGTCGCCATCCTTTTTTTCTTTCTCGGGCGCGTGGCGATCAAATGGCTGCGCAAGCTCGTGCGGCGTTCGTTTAACCGTTCCCATATGGATAAGGGCGTGGAGCAGTTTGTGGATTCCGTCCTCAAATTTGCATTGTATTTTCTGCTGATTTTTATGATTGCGACGGAGCTTGGGCTGAATATGACGTCGGCAGCCGCGCTGATCGCATCGGGTGGCGTGACGGCGGGACTTGCCTTCCAGGAGAGCCTTTCCAATTTCGCCGGCGGCATATTGATCTTGCTTTTAAAGCCGTTCGAGGTGGGAGATTACATTATCGAGGATACCGGGAAGAATGAAGGGACTGTGGCGGAAATCCAGATATTTTATACAAAGCTTCTGACAATCAGCAACGAGACGGTCGTGATCCCAAACGGGACGCTTATGAACGGCAGCTTGACCAACCTGACGATGCAGTCGGAGAGGAGGCTTGACCTGAAGATCGGCATTACCTACGAATCAGACTTAAGAAAAGCCAAAGCCGTGATCGAGAAGCTGGTGAGCGGGGATCCTTGCGTTTTACAGGACAGGGAGGTCAATGTGTTCGTGGACGCGCTGGCAGAGAACGCGGTTGTGATCGGAGTAAGGGGCTGGACGTCAAACGGGGATTTCTGGGCCACGAAGTGGCGGCTTCTGGAGGGAATCAAGCTGGCCCTTGATGAAAATGGAATCGAGATAGCCTATCCGCAGATGGCTGTGCATATGGAAGAGAAAATGTCAAAGCAAAATAAAAATCAGGCGAAAGGGGAAGAAGAATAATGAGTCAGACTGAAGCATCAAAGGTATATTACACGGATTTCCGGAGCAAGCTGGGGGAAGGGCTTCCCACCAAGCTGGGACGTCTGATGGAGGCCGCCGGCATGGGCCGGATGAACATGGACGGAAAATTTGTAGCGATTAAGATGCACTTTGGGGAGCTTGGAAACTTAGGCTTCCTGCGGCCCAATTATGCGCGCGCTGTCGTGGAATTTGTCAAGCTGCACGGCGGCCGGCCATTCCTTACGGACTGCAATACGCTCTATCCTGGCAGCAGGAAAAATGCGATCGAGCATCTCTACTGCGCGTGGGAGAATGGTTTTACCCCGCTGACGGCAGGCTGCCCGATCATCATCGGCGACGGGCTTAAGGGTACGGACGATATCTCGGTCCCGGTGGTCGGCGGCGAGTACATAAAGGTAGCGAAAATCGGCCATGCGATCATGGATGCAGATGTGTTCATCTCGCTGACGCATTTCAAAGGGCATGAGATGGCGGGCTTTGGCGGGACGATTAAGAATATCGGCATGGGCTGCGGCTCCAGGGCGGGGAAAAAAGAGCAGCACAGCAACGGGAAGCCGCAGATAGACCCGGAGCTCTGCAGGGGCTGCAAACGATGTATGCGCGAATGTGCGAATAATGGGCTTTCCTTTGACAAGGTGCGCAAGGTCATGACGCTTAACGCGGACAACTGCGCAGGCTGCGGGCGCTGCGTCGGAGCGTGCGATTTTGACGCTATCAGCTTTGCCAACGATGCGGCGGTCAGGGAACTGAACTGCCGGATGGCAGAGTATACGAAAGCGGTCCTGTACGGCAGGCCGAACTTCCATATCTCGCTGGTGTGCGACATTTCCCCGAACTGTGACTGCCACTCGGAGAACGATGCGCCGATCCTGCCCGATATCGGGATGTTCGCGTCCTATGACCCGCTTGCGCTCGACCAGGCGTGCGTGGATGCGTGCCTGAAGCAGGAGCCGCTGCCGAACAGCCAGCTCGCGGAACAGATGAAGAGCGAAGGGTTCCATGACCATCACGACCACTTCGAGAATACGACGCCGGACGCAGAGTATAAGACCTGCCTTGAACATGCGGAGAGGATCGGGCTTGGCAGCAGGGAGTACGAGCTGATATTTATGAAATGATGG
>CAZFSW010000077.1:0-1662 GCA_964521655.1 uncultured Dorea sp. | reverse complement strand
GCGTGATGCTGCTGATGTTTTTACTTGCGGGCTGCGGAGGGAGGAATACACAGTCTGCGGACAGCTTGGGCAGCGGCAGTACCCAGACGCAGGATGCGGAGATTTCCGAGGAGGATGCGAAAAGGATTGCGTTGGAGGACGCCGGATTTTCCGAGGAGGAGCTGTCTGGGATCCGCGTGAAACTGGATATGGACGATGGCGTCCAGATATACGAAGTAGAATTTTATGTGGGTACGGAAGAATATGATTATGAGATCGACGCCACATCTGGAGAAATCCGCAGTAAAGACATGGATATCGAAGAGGATTTCCGTGAGGGGGATACCGCTTCTTCTGTCATTTCCGAGGAGGAGGCGCAGGAAACCGCACTCGCAAAGGTTCCGGGCGCGACGGCAGAGAATCTGCAGATGAAGCTGGAGTATGACGATGGCAGGCAGGTTTACGAGGGCTCCATCATATATAATGGGAAGGAATATGAGTTTGAGATTGACGCTTCCAGCGGGAAAATCCTGTCATGGGAGGAAGAACATTAGGGTTACTCTGCCGGATTTACATGAATCATGATATGCTTCGTGTCCGGGAAATTTTTTTCTACATTGTTGTGTACATTTTCCGCGACGGCGTGCGCCTTGCGAAGCGCCATATCCGCGTCTACGCTGATTTCCAGATCGACATACACTTTATTGCCGAACATCCTGGTGTGGAGCAGGTCAACGCTCCTAACATCACTCTGGCCGGAGATATAGTCCCGCAATTTCCGCTCATATTCCTCCCCGCAGGAGGTATCAAGCATCTTGTTTACAGCGTCCTGCAGGATATCAAACGCTACCTTCAGGATCAAAAGGCAGATGACGACACTTGCAGCCGGGTCGAGCACAGGGAATCCGAGCATGGCCCCGCCGATGCCGATCAGCGACCCGACGGAGGAGAATGCGTCCGAGCGGTGATGCCATGCGTCCGCCATAAATGCCGCAGAGTTCAGAAGCTTCGCATAATGCCTGGTATACCAGTACATACCTTCCTTAGCCGCGATAGAGACAACTGCAGCCGCCAGCGCGATGCCGCCGGGAGCTGCAAGCTGGCTGTAATCGCGGGACAAGATATTTTCTAAGCCGACCTTTCCGATGCCGATGCCGGTCGCCAGAAGAATCAGCCCCAGGATCAGGGAAGCGATGCATTCCAGCCGTTCGTGCCCGTAAGGGTGCGCCTCGTCCGCCCCCTTTTTGGACAATTTCACCCCTAAATATGCGATCAATGTGGCAAAGACGTCCGACAGGGAGTGTACCGCGTCGGAGACCATCGCTCCGGATCTGCCGGTAATCCCCGCGAACAGCTTAAATGCGCAGAGTATGATGTTCCCGATGATCCCCACCAGGGAAATCCGCCTGATGACGGCGCTTTCATTTAACGTCTGTTTTGCTTTTACTGCCATAAAAGACCTCCTGAAAAAGTATAAAAGTATAAAAAAACACCTGTGGAACATACAACTGTCCCACAGATGCAAATGGCTCTGATCTGCTGCTGCCGGCCGGCAGCCCGGCTTCACGGGCACAAGGCCCATAGCCTGCTCAGTCTGTACTGGTGATTTCGCATTCTTGAAGAATGTAATGCAGTGCAACGAGTAACTTATACATAACATATTTTATGAAAATATGCAAGGGT
>CAZFSW010000076.1:0-6181 GCA_964521655.1 uncultured Dorea sp. | reverse complement strand
GCTACGGATGGCTTCCCCAACTTCCAAACCCCCGTCGAAACCAGTACAAGCCCTGGATCTTACACTTATCTCTGGCTGGCAGACAGATTTTCTCAGGTGTAGTTCATTATATGCGTGCAGGAGCGTTTTGTCAACTCCTACTGAGGAAAATTGCGTTGAAATTCAGCCGTCTGTTCTGCCGCCATCTGTTCGTTTGGCGTCCATCCGTCCGCGTCAGTAGCGGACACGCCGTACTTCCCGAACAGCGGAAATAGCGCCCTAAGCCTCCCGCAGAAGTCCTCATAGCCGGGGCGCGCCGCTCCGCACCAGCCCGCTTCCGCCGAAGCCGCGAACCTCGGCCAGCACAATTCCTCCAGGCGCCTCCCATCGCGGATGAATTCCGTCCATGCGAGGCATTCCGTGCCGATCACAGAATCCGCGCCCCGCTCCCCCAGGGCCTCCGGGGTGAGATTGATATCATACACATCCCGTAAGGAGTGCATCCCATATGGATAATCGCAGTAACAGTTGTCCACCATAGAAAGAATCGCTTTCCCGCCCCTGTCAAGATGCTCCTTCACCTGGTTTTCCTTGTCCTGTGTCCAAAGCTGGACGAGCGTATTCCTGTCCAGGTTGCCCCCATACGCCGCTTCATTCCACACAATGGGGACGCGCCCCTTCGAGCGCAGGTAAGCCGCGATCCGGTTCTCCATATAGCCCTGCAGCTCTTCCTCATCCTGCAGATGCTCTTCCCTTATGCGCCGCTGGCAGTGCGGGCATGCGCTCCACCTCTCCTTTGGGGCTTCGTCGCCGCCGATATGGAAATATCTGCAGGGGAACAGCCCGGTCAGCTCGTCGAGAAACTTTTCAATAAATGTAAAAGTCTCCTCTTTCCCGGCGCAGAAAATGTCTTGAAATATCCCCGCCTTCGTTCCCACCTTCACCGCCTCGCCACGGCAGGAAAGCTGCGGATACGCCGCCAGGATCGCCAGCACATGCCCGGGCATATCCACCTCCGGCACGACCTCGATCCCAAGCCCCGCGCAGTAAGCGATGATGTCCTTTACCTCGGCTCTCGTGTAATACTGCGCAGGCTCCGGCTCATCCGAGGCATAGCTTCCGAAGTGGTCGCCTGCTCTCGCAGATCCAATCTCATGAAGCTTCGGGAAAGCAAGGCTCTCAATGCGCCATCCCTGGTCGTCCGAGATGTGCCAGTGGAAATAATTCAGCTTAAACTCCGCCGACATACGGATCATTTTCTTCAATTCTCCCACGGAGAAATAATGCCTGGCGCAGTCAATATGGAACGACCGATAGGCATAAGCGGGCCTGTCCCCGATATCCACGCACGGCAGCACGTCCCCGTGCAGGAAACGCAGCTGACCCAGCGTCGTGCGGGCATAAAAAAGCGCCTTTTCACTTCCGCCCTCCAGCAGGATCTTCCCCTCGGAAATGCGCAGATGGTATTCCTCTCCTCCAAGCTGCGGGCGGATGCATTCCTCCATCCTGGTCTCCTTCGGGGCATTACCCCCTAGATACCTGATCGTTCCCGGTTCTGGTATCATGATCATCCCTCCTGGTCTTTACCAGCCTTCCTTAGACTGAATCCGGAATCTCAGAAGCTGCTGCTCGAAATTCTCCGGCCGCCGCCGCCATTCACTGGGAGATATCCCCAGCACCCGCTTGAAATTGCGGTTAAACGTGGACGGCGTGGTAAACCCACATTTGTTCGCAATGTCCGACACGGATTCGTCCGTCTTCATCAGATAGTTGCACGCCGCCTGTACACGCACCAGATTAATATATTCCAGCGGGCTCATATTCATGTACAGGGTAAATATCCTGCGGAAATGCGTCTCGCTGATATGGCACCAGTCCGCCAGCACATCCACCCTGACCGGTTCCATATAATGCGCGGAGATATAATCCAGCGCCCTTGTGACCGGTATCGGTATCTTCCCGCTCGTCTGCATGGAAAACTGCTCCCCTTGTGCTTCTCTCGCGATATTGACAAGGAGCGCGGCCGTCATCCCCTTTGCTTCCTCCAGGTAAAAATCTTCCATTTCCCGCATAATATTCAATATATTTCGTATCATTGATGCAATTCTCGGAAATTCATCGGAGGATTTGAAATATGCCTGAGAATTTACCTTGTATAAGATCCGTTCGGTGCGGCGCAGGTTACCCCCCCCCTGGTATACATCACGCATCAGCCCCTCCGCATCAATAAACAGATATTCCCATCTGCTCACCGTGCCGGGGTCGCTATCCGTCGTGTGAGGGCAGTTCTTTGGGATCACCGTAAATTCATCTCCCGAAAACCGGTACTGCGTTTCTCCCAATGTGACCTTTCCTGTTCCTTCATAGCAGTAGCCGATCTCCAGATAATTATGAAAATGAAGGTAATCGATATCTTCTCCGTAAGTCTTCGTCCACTTTTCTCCCAGCAGGGCGAGGATCCTGTTGCCATCTGGCATCCGATAATAACGAAATTCAATTTTGGGCTGCTTTTTTTTCGACATCTGTTTTCTCCTGTCATACATCCAATAGTTTCTTTGAGACAAAGGCTGTGCGGGTCTTTAGCGGGCGTCAGCAGGGCGCCGGCGGTTATTTCAAAAATGCAGTACGCGACTTCTTTTCCCAGGCGCCGGAATAATAGCGGGCTGCACCGACTAAAGCGGCGCAGATCCATGTGAGCGGCGACACGAACCACAGCCCCCGGTAGCCGAAGACACGCGGAAATAAAAGCGCGCACCCGATCCGGGTCACGACCTCGCTCACTCCCATAAGCACCGTGACAAGCACATCTCCCGACGCGCGGAGGATATTGTGGTACACGCTCAGGATTCCTCCCGCAAGGAAAAACACTATGAATATCTGCATATATTCCACCCCAAACCGAATTGCCTCCGGCGTGTCCGTGAACGCACTCATAATCTTCCTTGCAAAAATAAACACTGTCGGGCAAAAGATTCCGTAGCACACAATGTTCATCAAATACGCGCTGCGTACCCCCTTTCGCACTCTTGCGAAGTCTCCCGCCCCCACATTCTGCCCGGCAAACGTCCCCAGCGAAGAACCAATCGCATCCGCGAGCTGGAAACCAAGCCCTTCCACTTTCATGCACACACCGTAGGCGACGATCATCACCGTGCCATATGTATTGACGACCGCCTGCAGCGTCATGTCGGAGACGGAGATAATGCTCATCTGAAGCCCCGTGGGAAGCCCATAGCGCAGCACCTGCCCGATCAGGTATATGTCCGGCTTCCATTCATGTTTTCCCACGCGCAGAAATGGCAATGCCCGAAGTGCATACCACAAGCATAAGCTCCCCGATACCAACTGCGCCAGCACCGTCGCGAGCGCCGCCCCGGCCACTCCCATCGGGACCCACGCAACAAATACGACGTCCAGAAATACATTCAGCACGCTGGATATCACCAGAAATATCAGCGGAGCCACAGAATTTCCCAATGCGCGGAGCACCGCCGCACTGAAATTATAGAGCATCGTCGCCGCGCACCCCGCGTAGATGATAAGCAGATAGGCGGATGCATCGGGAAGCAGCTCCTCCGAGGTGCGAAGAAGCCCAAGCAGCGGCTTCGCGGTAGGCATACCAAGCCCCGTGATCAGAAGCGTCATCCCACAAGCCACGTAGACGCCCGCCACAAAGGTACGGCGGATCTCCTCCTCCTGATGCGCCCCGTAATACTGGGAGATCACAACGCTGATCCCCGTCGTCACGCCCATCATAATGGAAAAAAGCATATACAGCGCAATTCCAGAGATGCTGACCGCCGCCAGCGCCTCATCCCCCAAGAAATGCCCTACGATATAAGTGTCCGCGAAATTATAGATCCTCTGGCATAACATCCCGAAAAGCACGGGCAGCGCAAATACCGTCATCTGCCTGAGCACCGGCCCGCGCGTCATGTCCATAACCTTTCTGCCGCTCATTTTTCATAACCTCTCTTCACTTTCACTTTACCAATGCTTTAGAAGTTCGTCAAGAAAAAAAACAGTCACGGCATGGAGTTTATGATATAATATCTACGTAAGCAATGAGCAGCGCCGGAAAAGCAGAGCTTCTATGGCCCTGGCGCTGCGAAGGCGGCACATCATAAAAACGAAACTATAAAGGAGCGAATGGATCATGACTATCTCAAATGACATCAAATACGCAGGCGTAAACGACCACGATATTGACTTGTTCGAGGGGCAGTATGTTGTCCCGGACGGGATGTCCTACAATTCTTATGTGATCATGGATGACAAGATCGCAGTATTTGACACCGTGGACGCGCGTTTTACCCACGAATGGCTGGACAATATCCAGCGCGTCACAGCGGGCAGGACGCCGGATTACCTGATCATCCAGCATATGGAACCCGACCACTCGGCTAATATCGCGAATTTTATGAAGATTTACAAGGACACGCAGATTGTGTCGAGCGCAAAAGCATTTACCATGATGAACCAGTTCTTTGGGACGGACTTTTCCGACAGGCAGATCGTCGTAAAAGAGGGCGACACACTCTCCCTCGGCAGGCATGAGCTTTCCTTTGTCGCCGCGCCGATGGTACACTGGCCGGAGGTCATCGTGACCTACGACGCATATGACAAAGTGCTGTTTTCTGCCGATGGCTTTGGCAAGTTCGGCGCGCTGGACGCAGAGGATGAAGACTGGGCATGCGAAGCGCGCCGCTATTACATCGGCATCGTGGGCAAATACGGGGCGCAGGTGCAGAACCTCTTAAAAAAGGCGTCCGGGCTCGATATCCGGATCATCTGCCCGCTCCACGGGCCGGCGCTTACAGAGAATCTCGGATATTACCTGAACCTCTACCAGACATGGTCTTCCTATGGAATCGAGTCGGAGGGCATCGTGATCGCCTACACCTCTGTCTACGGAAATACAAAAAAAGCCGTTGAGCTGCTTGCTGACAAGCTCCGCGCCAAGGGCTGCCCGGAGGTCGTGGTAAATGACCTCGCCCGCTGTGACATGGCGGAAGCGGTGGAGGACGCGTTCCGCTACGGCAAGCTGATCCTTGCCACCACCACGTACAACGCAGACATTTTCCCATTTATGCGGGAATTTATTGAACACCTCACTGAGCGCAATTTCCAGAACCGTAAGATCGGCCTGATCGAAAACGGCTCGTGGGCGCCGCTCGCTGCTAAGACGATGAAAAAAATGCTGGAGGGCTGCAAGAACCTCTCCTTCGCAGACACTACCGTATCCATCCGCTCCGCGTTAAACGATGACAGCAAGGCACAGCTGGAGGCGCTGGCGGACGAATTCTGCAAGGACTATCTGGCGCAGCATGAGGAGACTGCGAATAAAAATGACCTGACCGCGCTTTTCAAGATCGGATACGGCCTGTATGTCGTCACCTCCAACGACGGCAGCAAGGACAACGGGCTGATTGTCAACACGGTATCGCAGGTCACGGACAGCCCGAACCGCGTCGCCGTATGCATCAACAAGGCGAATTACTCACACCACATCATCCGGCAGACCGGCATCATGAACGTCAACTGCCTCTCCACCGAAGCGCCGTTTAAGGTATTCCAGACCTTCGGCTTCCAGAGCGGGCGCAACGCAGACAAGTTCGCCGGCTGTGAGACGCTGCGCTCTGACAACGGGCTTGTCTTCCTGCCGAGATACATCAATGCGTTCATGTCGCTTAAAGTAGAGCAGTATGTAGACCTCGACACGCACGGGATGTTCATCTGCACTGTGACGGAGGCGCGCGTCATCTCCAATGTAGAGACGATGACCTACAATTACTATCAGGCGAACGTAAAGCCGAAGCCGGACACCGAGGGCAAGAAGGGCTTCGTCTGCAAGGTATGCGGATATATTTACGAGGGCGACGAGCTGCCCGACGACTTCATCTGCCCGCTCTGCAAGCATGGAGTAGCGGACTTTGAACCGATAGGGGAATAAATATACGGTATGAAATATACGGTATAAATCGGACAGGGGGGGATGATTCATCCCCCCTGCTGCGTCAGATGCTGCTTTTACAGTTTCAGAAAACCTAATAATCGGCCTGTCACAGCCCCAGCTTGTCCGCGATCGCCGTCATCTCCTCCAGCGCCACGTCGATCAGATCGTCCAGACTTAAACCCGTAAATTCGATCATCTCCATATAATCCCGGTTAGCTCCCGCCGCAAACCTGCGCTCATTAAACC
>CAZFSW010000075.1:4210-6257 GCA_964521655.1 uncultured Dorea sp. | reverse complement strand
ATAAAAGTACAGTGAATTTTTAGTTAAAAAAATTCATAATTCTGTAAGATATCGATGATCTGTCCGCCAGGCCACCTGCTACTTGAGTTTCCGCAAATTGTAATGGAAAAATTTCCCCTAATGATGAAACAGCCGTAACCCCGTAAACGCCATCACCATATGATATTTATTGCACGCCTCGATAACGCTGTCATCCCTCACGGAACCGCCCGGCTGCGCGACATACTGCACGCCGCTTCGGCGCGCCCGCTCGATGTTGTCGCCAAAGGGGAAGAACGCATCGGAGCCGAGCGACACATCGGTCAGCTTATCTAACCACTCCCGCTTCGCCTCTCTTGTAAATACCTCCGGCTTCTCCTTGAAAATCTTTTGCCACGCGCCATCCTCCAGCACGTCCATGTAGTCCTCCCCGATATAGAGGTCGATCGCGTTATCCCTGTCCGCGCGGCGGATGGAATCCACGAACGCAAGCCCCATCACCTGCGGGGACTGCCTGAGCCACCAGTTATCCGCTTTCTGTCCCGCAAGACGCGTACAGTGGATCCGGGACTGCTGCCCCGCGCCGATGCCGATCGCCTGCCCATCCTTCACGTAGCACACGGAGTTTGACTGCGTATATTTCAGGGTGATCATGGAGATTGCCAGATCCATTTTCGCCTGCCCGGTCAGTTCCTTATTTTCCGTCACGATATTGGAGAAAAAATCATCTCCTATCTCCAGCTCATTTCTTCCCTGCTCAAATGTGACGCCGAACACTTCCTTGTGCTCCAGTGCGGCGGGCTCATAATCCGGGTCAATCTGGATGATATTGTAGCCGCCGTTTTTCTTCTGCTTTAAGATATCCAAAGCCTCCTTGGTGTAGCCCGGCGCGATCACGCCGTCCGACACCTCCCGCTTAATCAGCCTCGCGGTATCCTCGTCGCAGACGTCCGACAGGGAGATAAAGTCTCCAAAGGAGGACATGCGGTCTGCGCCCCTCGCCCGCGCGTAGGCGCATGCGAGCGGGGACAACTCCCCCAGATCGTCCACCCAGTAAATCTTCGCAAGCGTATCGTTAAGCGAAAGCCCTACCGCCGCGCCCGCCGGGGACACGTGCTTAAAGGATGTGGCGGCGGGAAGCCCGGTCGCCTTTTTCAGCTCCCGCACAAGCTGCCATCCGTTAAATGCGTCCAGGAAATTGATATACCCCGGCCTGCCGCCCAGCACCTGGATGGGAAGGTCGCCGCCGTCTGCCGCGTAGATGCGGGAAGGCTTCTGATTCGGGTTGCAGCCATATTTCAATTCCAGTTCTTTCATGCGTGTCTCCTCCTAACGATTCTTATTGATAATCCTGGTCCGATATGTGCCGTCCGCGATATTGATATAGCGCACGAAAAGCGACACCTTATTGTCCGCGTTCAGACTGTTCCAAAGCATTTCTGCAAATGCGTCCATATCATCGGGTACGGTGACCAGCTTCGGCTCTCCCTCAAAGCTCGGAAGCGGGCTGCCGTCACATTGATATGTATGGATAAAATGTCCCTCGCCCGCCGCCGGGTTCTCATAGGCAAAGGTAAAGCGGCTGCAGCCCTCGGCGCTGCCGTTCCTGCTCTTTATGATGGACATCGCATAGTTATAGGTTCCACCCTCAATATGCAGGATCCCCGATATCCTCGGCGTATAATTCGGCGCGTCCGGCTCAAACTCCCTGCTCCTTAAGGACTGCTCGAACGTCATCTGCCTGTCCATACAGCTATAGATCGTGTCGGTCTGGTCGCCGTTCGTCACAATCGTCTTATTCCCCAGCACGCGCACCGGCGCATAGATAATCAAGCTCGGGTCTGACAGCTTCGCCGGATCATAAGCCTGCGTGCGGATGCCCTCTCCGTCCTCCACAAAGATCCGGTTGCGGCTGTTCTCGCTTCTCCCCATGATAAAATAAGCTGCCACGGCCTTTGTTCCGTCCGGGCTCTTCCCGATGATGATCCCCCGGCCGGGGTACGCATTTCCCTGCAGCTCTTTCTCCAAATCCAGTATTTTCATGTACATCTCTCCTTTCCCTTTTCCA
>CAZFSW010000075.1:0-4110 GCA_964521655.1 uncultured Dorea sp. | reverse complement strand
TCTACAAATCAAACAGCGACAGTTGGTTGGTCTCCGGCAGATCTCCGAAAAGCCCCAGCGAGGACATCGTATCAATTACGGTCTGGCTGACCTTCGTTCGCTGGCGGAAATCGTCGCGGGACAGGTACGCCCCGTCCTTCGACGCCTCCTCCACAGCTTCCGCCGCTTTTTCCCCCATCCCTTCGATGCTGGCAAGCGACGGCATCAGCTTTCCGTCCACGATGAGGAATCTCGTCGCTTTCGCCCGGTAAATGTCGATGGGGACAAACTCGTAGCCTCTGGCGTACATTTCCTCGACGATGCGCATATCCTTCATCGTGTCCTGCTCCTTCTTGCTGAGGGAGTCCGAACGCCTGTCGAGCGCGTCCATATGCTCCTTAAGCTTTTCCTTCCCCTGGCACATGAGTTCATAGGAAAATGCGTCCGCGCGGATCCCGAAATAAGCGGCGTAATAGGCAAGCGGATAGTTGATCTTGCAGTACGCGATCCGGTACGCCATCATGACATATGCCGCCGCGTGCGCTTTCGGGAACATATATTTGATCTTCTTGCACGACCAGATGTACCAGTCCGGGACGCCTGCCTCCTTCATCGCCGCCTCAAGCTCCTCTGTAAGCCCCTTGCCTTTCCTCACCCTCTCCATGATCGTAAAAGACAGCTCGCTGTCCATCCCCTGATTAATCAGGTACGTCATGATATCGTCGCGGGTGCAGATGGCGGTAGAAATCGTCGCTCTCCCGCTTCTTATCAGCTCCTGCGCGTTATTGAGCCACACGTCCGTCCCGTGGGACAGGCCGGAGATCCGGATCAGGTCAGAAAGCGTCTGCGGCTTCGTGTCCACCACCATCTGGATCACAAAGTCCGTCCCAAATTCCGGGATCCCCAGGCATCCGACCGGGCAGCCCCGGATATCGTCCGGCGTGATCCCAAGCGCCGACGTGTCGTGGAACAGGGACATGACCCCCTGATCGTCTAAGGGGATCCTCGTGGCGATAAACGGATGGTCAGTCTCATTGTATTCATTTTCCATCGCCGGAGAACTGATATACGCCTCCAGCGCCCTGATCATCGTGGGGTCGTCATGTCCCAGGATATCCAGCTTCAACAGGTTGTGGTCGATAGAATGATAGTCAAAATGCGTGGTGATGATGTCCGTGTTCACATCATTTGCCGGATGCTGCACCGGGGTAAAGGAATTGATGTCCTCGCCGTGGGGCAGCACGATGATGCCGCCGGGATGCTGCCCGGTGCTTCTGCGGATCCCCGTGCAGCCTTTCACGATGCGGTCAATCTCGCATTTCCGCTTCCTCTGTCCCCGCTCCTCGTAATAATTCTTCACATAGCCGAACGCCGTCTTGTCCGCGAGCGTGGCGATCGTCCCGGCGCGGAATGTCTGCCCCTGCCCGAAGATGACCTCAGTGTATTTATGGGCGCTGCTCTGATAATCGCCGGAAAAATTGAGGTCGATATCCGGTTCTTTATTCCCCTTGAAGCCGAGGAAAGTCTCAAACGGGATGTCGAACCCGTCCTTCACCAGAGGCTTTCCGCACACCGGGCAGCATTTATCCGGCATATCCCAGCCGCAGCCGCCCGCGTAAGCCTTCACTTCCTCTGAATCAAAATCGCTGTAATGGCAGCTCTTACAGTAATAGTGCGGGCTTAACGGGTTGACCTCCGTAATCCCCGCCATCGTCGCCACGAAGGACGAGCCAACGGAGCCGCGCGAGCCCACCAGATAGCCGTCCTCGTTGGATTTCCACACGAGCTTCTGGGCGATGATGTACATCACGGCGAAGCCGTTCGAGATGATGGAGTAAAGCTCCCGCTCCAGCCGCTCCGTCACGACCGGGGGAAGCTTGTCCCCATACATGGAACGCGCTTTCTTATAACAGATATCCTTAAGCGTCTTATCAGAATCCGGGATGACCGGCGGGCATTTGTCCGGGCGCACGGGGGATATCTTCTCTACCATGTCGGCAATCTTTCCTGGATTGTCGATCACGATCTCCTTCGCTTTCGCGGAGCCGAGATATTCAAACTCAGAAAGCATCTCCTCTGTCGTGTGCAGATAGAGCGGCGCCTGCTCGTCCGCGTCCGCAAACCCCTTGCCCGCCATGATGATACGGCGGTACACCTCATCCTCCGGGTCGAGGAAATGCACATCGCACGTCGCCACCACCGGCTTATGAAACTGCTCACCAAGCTTTACGATCCTACGGTTGATCTCCCGCAGGTCTTCTTCGCTCTTGACATTGGCGGTCCGCTCGCTCTCAATCATAAAGCGGTTATTCCCCAGCGGCTGCAGCTCCAGATAATCATAATAATCCACGATTTTCGCGATCCGCTCCTCCGATTTATGATTCAGGACCGCCTGATACAGCTCGCCCGCCTCGCACGCGCTCCCTACCAGCAGCCCCTCCCGGTATTTGGATAACTCGCTCTTTGGGATCCTGGGCTTCCTGGCAAAATAATCCAGATGGGACTTGGACACCAGCGTATAGAGGTTCACGCGCCCCGTATTATTCCTGGCCAGCAGGATGACGTGGTAAGTCGGCAGCTTCTTGATCGCGTCCGCATTGTGCGCGCCGAACTGGTTCAGCTTCTTCAGGTCGTGAATATCCATATCGTGAAGCATTTTTACAAACTTCACATAGATTTCCGCCGTAACCCTCGCATCGTCCACCGCCCTGTGATGGTGCTCCTGGGAAATGCCGAGCGCTTTCGCCACCACATTTAACTTAAACTTGGCAAGCGTCGGAAGCAGGATCCTGGCCAGCGCCAGCGTGTCCACTGAGGTAAAGTCCGGCTCGATTCCCTGATAGCGGCAGTTCTGCTCGATAAATCCTACGTCGAAGGACGCATTGTGCGCCACCAGCGCCGCATCCCCCACAAATTCCAGAAATTCCGTAAGCGCCGTCCCGATATCTGGCGCGTCCATCACCATCTGGTCCGTGATGCCTGTAAGCTGCGTGATCCGAAACGGGATCGGGAGCTTTGGATCGACAAAGGTGCTGTAGTGGCCCGTAATCTTCCCATTTGCAACCTTCATCGCGCCGATTTCAATAATCCTGTCATGGATGGGGTTAAATCCCGTCGTCTCCAGGTCAAATACCACATATTCCCCGTCAAGCCGCTGCCCCTTCTCATGAACAGCGATGTCCTGAAGGTCGTCCACGAGATAACCCTCGACGCCATAGATGACCTTAAACGGGTCATCCTTGTCCAGTTTCTCAATATAATGATTGGCGTCCGGAAAAGCCTGCACTACGCCGTGGTCGGTGATGGCGATCGCCTTATGTCCCCAGTCGTGGGCGCGCTTTACGATGTCCGTCACATCCGACACGCCGTCCATATCGCTCATCTTCGTGTGGCAGTGGAGCTCCACCCGCTTTTCAGCCGCCGTGTCCTTCCTCGTCTCCGTGAAATCCGGGATCTTCTTAATCCCATAGACAGAGCCTACCGTAAGCTCCCCGTCAAATTTATCAATCGTCGTGACGCCCCGGATTTTTAAAAAAACGCCCTCTTGTATTTCAGACAAAATGTCAGCAAGCTGATCGTTTTTCACAAACATTTTCACCATAATAGTATCTGTAAAGTCCGTGACCGCATACATCACGATGGTCTTTTCATTGCGGATTTCTCTGGTCTCCAGGCTTATGACCTTGCCGCGGAAGGTGATCTCTCCCATCTCCCCCGCTACCTGTGAAAGCTTTACAGGGTCGCTGTCAAATGGCCGTCCGTAGATAAGCCCGTTTGCATCATAAGCCTTGCCCCGTGACGGGAAAGCTCTTTTGTCCACATATATTTTCTTCCCGGCGGATTTGTTCTTTTCCGGTTTTATCCCTGATTTTTTATCGGGCTTTCGGGCTGGCTGCCCGCCTCCGTCCTCTTCCGCTTTCTTTTGGAGTTTTTCCGACTGGGATAGGATCGTCTCCACCTCCTGGCGCAGCCTCGCGTCATTATCCTTTAGCCTGCTTTCCTGCGGCTTCCTGTACACGATACGCACATCAAGCGGCACGCCAAACCGTTCCTGATAGACGGTCCTGAAATATACGGCGAGATCCTCCTTCTTCCCCTGCGCAACGACCGTGTCCGCAAGCTGCAGGCACA